>JADHWZ010000124.1 GCA_016783225.1 Dehalococcoidia bacterium
AACATCTCCAGGGGCGCGAAAAGGTCGTTGAGGAACTGTGGCAGCCATGCCTGGAGCGCCGCAGGCGACTCAATCCGGCCTGATTGGGTATCGGCAAGGCGGGTGATAATGAAAATGCCCACGTACTGAAGGACTCCGTAGGACAGGAAGATGATGCCCAGGCGCCGGATAGAGCCTCTTATTTGTCGACTTATGAGGAAAATGCCCAGGATGAGGAGTGGCATAAACCCGATCAGCAACATGTAGACGAGCTCGAAGTAGCCGAGAGCCCGCCTTGCCTGCTCCAACACGGCCTGCACATCAGGGCCCCACAGGCTTTGATTGAACTCGAATGTCTCCGGTATTCCCTCGGCGATTTGTTGACCTATCTCATCCAAGAACGGGTCCACAGTTTCTGGCGGCAGTCCGGCCACCTCCGGGGGCAGCGCGTCCCACACAACCTGCTCGAGGTTCTCCTTCAAGCTGTCTCTCACCGGTTGCAGGGAAATCATTACGCTCAGGTTTTCGGTCCTTCCCCAAAGGTAGTCATAGCCTGAATAGATGAGGAGATTTGCCTGCTCCTTCATCCAGGGCTCCAGTTCAGCAACGGTGTTGCTCAGGACCTCAGTCGCCAGCTCGTCAAGCTCGGGAATCTGGTCACCGGGCAGTTCCACGGGCAGCGAAGGTATGTCAGGCATTGCCTGTTGAAGGATTTGCTCGCTGAGCAGTTCTTCCGCTAGCGAAGATATGTCGAACCTATCCACCTGGGAGGCGACGAAGTCTGGATTGAGGAGGGTGTACTTCAGCATCAACATGTCGCCGAACAGGGACAGGGACATAAAGAGAAGGAAGCTCAGCAGGCTAAGAACCAACCCCTTGAGGAAATCCATTTAGACTGCACCCTTCCTGATAATCAAGAATTCGAACACGGTAGTCATCACACTGGGCTTGCGAGCTTGGTTCCTAGAGCGGGAATCCTCATCTTCAACACCTGGTAGTATGGCCTCATCGGCGATGTATCTACTGGGACGATTGCCTTTCCAACAAGACCTCGGCGGCACGGCGATACATCTCGAGGGGAACCGCTCCCTCCAGCCACAGTTCCTCGGTGAAGACAGCCGTAGGTATACCCAGGATGGTTCCATTCCGTTTGATGTCCCTGTAGTCAGCGAGCACGTGGCTCTCTCCCTTTCGGAGGTTCAGGTCGTCGCCCAGCCGCACGGCATCCAAGCCCACCTCCTTCGCCAGGGAGATGAGCACCTCGCGGCTTGAGATATCACGGCACTGGTCAAAAAAGGCGCGAAATATCGCCGCATGGTAGTGGTCGAAGGCGTCTCGGCCCTGAGCCTCCACGCACTTGGCTGCCTCGAGAGCCGGTAAGCTGGAGGACGGGAGGTCCTGGGAGTCAGGCCAGGGTCGGAAGGTGAGTGTGGGTTCTTCCTCCCCGGCCCTTGCCCAGACCTGGGCAAGGCGGCCATCGAAACGGTGTCCGGGAACATCGCTTTCCACCAGCGGGTAGGCCTTCCAGACCAGAGTTATGTCTCCGGCGAACTCCTGCTTCAGGCGCTCTAGCCGCACCGCGGCCACGTAGCACCAGGGTCAGAGGTAATCCGAGTATATGGTAATGGTCGGCCCTTGCGCCATGTCTGCATCCCCCTGAATGGTAGGTACATGCATTGCTAAAGCTCAGGCACATTCTAGCACTAATACTGATGTGTTTGCATAGGGCAACTTGCAGGCCAGGAAGCGCGAGGTGAGGGCGCTTTTGTCGGTCAGTCAAGCCGACTTGGCGCGCCTACAGACTGTAGCAGACTGTGTTGAAGACCCGAACCTGCAGTGGCTGTTGTGGTGTTTCCTCACTTGCTTTGTCTATTGCTCGTCTGTAGAATCAGTTAGGTCGGACGTTCGAAATGCTGAGCATCTCAAACATATCCAAGTCTTACGGGGATCAGGCGGTGTTCAATGCCGTCAGCTTTGACGTCGGTGCTAGAGATCGCGTTGCTGTCATAGGGCCGAATGGTTCGGGGAAAACGACGCTGTTTGATATCATCGCGGGAAGGGCCACAGCCGATGCCGGCAATGTAACCATGCGGAAAGGTACCACCGTTGGCTACCTGCAGCAGGATATCTGGCCTTCTTCCGAAAGGGAACTTCTCGAATACGTCGCCAGCGCCTCGACGGGGATAGCCGACCTGGCCCATCGTATTCAGGCTATCGAAGAGGAGTTGGCTGCAGGGCGAGACACAAGCAACTCGACAATACTTCTACGCGAGTTGGGGGAGCTACGGCACAGTTTCGAAGCGGCCGGCGGCTATGACACCGAACGTGTGGCCGGGATCGTTCTAACCGGGCTGGGCTTTGTGGAATCCGACTTCCACCGCCCTTTGACTGGCTTCAGCGGTGGGTGGGTGATGCGTGCCGAACTGGCTAAGCTTCTCCTTCTGAACACGGGTTTGCTCCTCCTTGACGAGCCAACAAACCACCTGGACCTGGAGGCGTGTATCTGGTTCGAGCGCTACCTCGAGACCTACCAGGGAGCGGTCCTGGTCACCTCGCATGACCGGGCGTTCCTGAATCGGGTGGCGAGCAAGGTACTCGCTTTCGAGCAAGACGAGGTCATCTTCCGTCCTGGCAACTACGATAGCTTCATGATAGCGCGAGAGAAGGAGCTTGAAACCAGGCGAGCTGCTGCCACAAGACAGGAACGCGAAATAAAGAGGGAAATGCGCTTCATCGAGCGGTTCCGCGCCAAGAACACCAAGGCGACCCAGGTCCAGAGCCGTATAAAGCGGCTTGAGAAGATGGAGAGGGTAGCGGTGCCGAGGGCCACCAGGAAAATGCGCTTCTCATTTCCCGAGCCGCCCAGGAGCGGCAGGGAGGTCGTGGCGCTCAAGCATGTCTTCAAGTCATACGATACGAACGCCGTTTACCGCGACCTCAATCTGGTTCTCAATCGCGGTGACCGCGTGTCTCTGGTGGGCCCGAATGGCGCTGGCAAAACCACCCTGCTCAAGATGCTGGCCGGAGTGCTCCCTTTCGAACAGGGCGAGCGCGCACTGGGGCACAATGTCATCACGGGCTACTATGCCCAGTATCAGCTTGAGCTTCTCAATCCCGCGAACCACGTCCTCACTGAGCTGCAGCAGGTGGCCCCCGACGAACCGGAAGAGAAGTTGAGAGGGATTCTAGGAGCCTTCCTGTTCAGTGGTGATGACGTGCACAAAAAGATATCCGTCCTATCCGGCGGAGAGAAAGCCCGCGTAGCCCTGGCCAAGATGCTGACTCAACCCACGAACCTCTTGCTCATGGACGAACCTACCAATCATCTCGATATTCCCTCGAGGGAGATATTGACCGATGCCCTCGAAGCCTACCGCGGATGCCTGTGCTTCATCACTCACGACCGTACGCTTATCAGGCAGATTGCAGACAAGGTCATTGAGATAAGGGACGGCAAGCTGCAGGTTTTCTTTGGCAACTACGATAACTACCTGTATCAGAAGGAGCATTCGCTGGAAGTCAGCTCCGGGTGCCCCCAAGTCTCGAAACGCGCTCCGGTGGAAGAAAGCCCGGCAAGTGGTCGGCGACGTGATCGAAAGGTGATCGAGGCGGAACTGAGGAACAGGTATCATCGGGGAAGCGCCCACGTCAGGAAGCGAATCGAGGAAATCGAAGCTGAGCTTTCAGAGCTTGAGGCCCAGCTGAGGAAAGCTGAGAGGCTATTTGCCAACCAGGACCATTACCAGGAAAGTACCCGGGTTATTGAAACCATTGAGGAGCATCGAAAGCTGAAAGAGGCCATCAGCTCACTGACCGAGGAATGGGAGGGGCTCTCCACGAAGGCCGAGGAAATGAAGCGGAAGTTCGATGAAGCGATGAACGACATCAAGGTCCCATAGGGGCTTTGCCCTTCCCCGACAGTGCGAGAAATTGCGTTTGGTAAGGAGTCGCTCTTGAATTAAGACAAACCCTAATCGTCCAGTTGCTCGAACCTCAATTGCCCAGCCTGCTCGCTAACTGCCGCTACACTAAAATTACAGGTTGGCTTGTGATGTATCATAAGAAGTCGTTTTTGTCTATTAAATCTCCCGAGCGACCACTCTTTAGTAACTGTTACACAAGTGGGGAAGGCGTTTGTTTCGAACTTCTGTATGTGCTTAATATATTTAAGGGGGGCTTCGAAGTGTGCATGAATAGGCGGTAGCTGACTCATTACTCGATTATTTCGTAGAGGTCTATATCACCGTTGGGTGACTTCCACAATACCATTTGCGAACCGAGATACTGAAGTGTATACACCCTTCCAATGTCCAGAAGCTTTGAATTGATTTCCAACCTGTCACCGTCTACGAGAACGGAAGGTGTCAAGTCAACAGCAGCCTCTCCTTCTATTTCTCCAGCTATTCCATGTTCATCTATATCTCCCCCCCACACCATTTCTGTAGCTGAAGGGCGCCTTCTTTCTAATGTGGCACTTGGTCTACTACTCATAAATCACCCTCCCATATCTTATGAAAATCCTCAGCATGTTGCTCACATCTATGTAAACCATCTGCAAACAATGTTTGGAGTTTTTCACGTGAGTATTCTAGCACTTTTGTGTGAGTCAGGCCAACTGATAAAAAGATGAATACGCCTGGCAACTTGTCCCTTTTGAATTCCAAGAAATCTTCTAGTAGCTGACTAGGCTCCATTGGCCCGCTCTGGTGATGGAGAACAAAATCATCTGTTTCACTGTCTATTATAACACTTGAATCATAAGCATCCTTCATGAACTCCTTTGGAGATACCATCATCCGCATATAAAGTTCGTTGAGGGAGTTGAAGTCGTGACTTGGTGCAGGTAACAACCATCTTGTTTCCAAACGCACTTCTTGCATTGTACCAACTGGCGCTACGGAATCTATAGTCTGTATAATATTCACCACCAAGTCCAAACATTCTTTGTGGGTCTTCGTCTCCTCAAGCACAATTCTGCATTCTTCGTAGTGCCAACTAATTAAGAATTTCTCTTTTTCATTCTTTATAGTAACACCCGGCTCCCTTAGTTTAGTCTTGGGAGTTTTCCCGCCTAATGCACTAAAGATATTCCGTGCTGGCGTACGTACCTGCGTTGCCTCATCAAATTTTATGGTAGCCTCCAACCCAACAAGTTGCATCAAATCCCCTCTCACAACTGGATTTGTTATTCTGGCACTATAATCACTGAAAACGCCTAGTCTTGTCAAGCCTGCCGAAAAGTCAAGAGTGTTATGCCGCCATTTCGCAACAAGCCGAATCGTGACTGCTCGAATGATATCTTGGTAACGTGAAGGTATTCCGTGCTTGATTTTGCCACGGTCGACCTCATAAGGCTGCTGCTCTACGTCCCCTGTTTCTCATAAACGCCCCCTAGTGTACTATCTCCAAAAGAACTCTACATGTGGAGACCTTTCTCAGGATTACATCGGTGGCGGGTCTCCTTAGGAAAGTCCAAGGGGTAATTCCTAAGCACTAAGCGCCAAATCCCAAACAATATCTAAATCCAAATCACCAAATGCTTCTGTTTTGAATTTCGGGTTTTGGTCATTTTGGTTTGTTCCGAAAGTAGATTGTCGTGCTCTGGCGCGGGTAGATTGGAGCGTCGGCTCCAATCTCGCCAAGAGCAGATGCTCTAGGCTACCCCTATCTTCATAATTCGCTGGTGGGCATCTGCCCATGGGAGTTTGTTCAGGGTTCAGGTATTAGGATTTGGAATTTGCTCTTAGGTGAGGAGCACCTGCGTACAGGCTAAGCGCAGTCACCCATGGGCGGGTCACTCGCACGGGCAAAACGGTGAATTGCTGCAAAGCCAGTTACAGTACACTACACTGGGGGGCTTTGCCCCAGCCATATCGTTCGTCTTACTGCCCTTCAGCTGACCTTCTCCAGGACATGGACACACATGGCTGCCTCTTCGATACCTATGTTGCCCCCGCCATTCTCAGCGAGGCCGATCCGCGCCTTTTCTACCTGCCGGTTCCCGGCTTCACCTCGGAGCTGAGCTACCAGCTCATGAATCTGAGCCAGGCCTGATGCCCCGATGGGGTGCCCCCGGCACTCAAGGCCGCCGCTGGTATTTACCGGCTTTCCGCCCCCGAGCCTGGTTGCGCCCGATTCTGCATAAGGGCCACCCTCTCCCAGAGGACAGAACCCCATGACTTCGGTCTGGTGGAG
>JADHWZ010000125.1 GCA_016783225.1 Dehalococcoidia bacterium
TATCGGATATTTCGCATTTGATCTGTGTATATTCCATGAACTCTCCTTTCATGCTGGTTTGTGTCGTGCCAGAGGGCGCAAAGCAGGCTCGAAAGAACTCCACCCACAGGGGCCTCAATGCACAGCATACTGTGTCCGCCGGCAGTTTGTCAAAATCGGGTAGTGGGTCATTTTGAAGCAAAATTTTTGATTATCCTCGAGTGGGTGCTAAAAAGGAATTCATGCAAGACAAAATAGTTACCGCCCTTTTAATACTGTTGCTTTTCATTTTTGGTGTTATCATCATTAACGCTATATTAAACATAACTCCTGATGGCGTTGGCAAGGCAATATTGGCAGTTGGTTTGTCTATCGCGGGTATTGCGAGCGTTATTACTCTTCTCATCAGACTTTTTTCAAAATGATCCACTACCCAAGGTTGAATAAGGTGTTACAATGTCCTCAATGTATATAGTGTCAAATAACTATGCCTTCATAGATGGGACCAACCTTCATATAACTTACGAGTACCTAGGCTGGAAGCTTGATTACAGTAAACTCAGGAATTACCTAGGCAAAACACATAACGTTGCAAAAGCCTACTATTTTATTGGGTTTATTCGAGAGAATCAACCTGTCTACAATAACCTGAAAAGATGGGGGTACTCTCTAAAGTATAGAGAGGTTTCCCCAAGAGAGACAGAGTATGTAATTTGCTCTAAATGTGGGCAAAAATGCGAAGTTGATGCGAATAAATTCAAATGTGACTGTGACGCAGACATTGTTCTTCAAATAATGAGCGATGTTGATAATTTTAGTAAGGCCATACTCATAACCAGTGACGGTGACTTTGACCACCTAGTTGAAAGCCTGCTTCGGGCGAGTAAACTCGAATTAGTTTTGGCCCCGTGTAAAAAGGGATGCTCTCATTTGCTTTTGAGGGCTGCTAGGGGCAGGATAGCTTTTATTGACGACTTAAGAGCAGAACTAGAAAAAGTTTGAGGGAGAACCTTATGGGACTCTCACCCATAAGATGCTCCCTCGTCGTGATACGCTGCGTAATATACCACATTACACCCCGCTTGTCAAGTTTTTGTGACTTTATGTCCAAATTGACCCACTACCCAAAATCGGGGCACTCCCGTCACGATCTCGGGGGCTTGCCTTGCTTGTCGCGAGGCCCAAGCTCACGCCACCAGACGCCTACCCTCTCACACACATTGACAGAGTAATTCAGCCAGTCTATCGCGCAACATGGCACCGGCTCCGACAGCTTTGAGTAAGCCCCTGTGATTACTCTCTTAGTAGTGGGCAGGCAGTAATCTGGAGTCTATGAGCGCAGAGAGCTATTTGCTTGCCCGTTAGCTTCCAGACGGAGCAGACATTTCTTCATCTCCACACCACCACCAAAACCAACCAGACCACCATCGCTGCCAATCACTCGGTGACATGGTGTTACAATCGGCAACGGATTCCTGCCTAGGGCCTGCCCCACAGCCCTGGCTGCATTAGGTAGACCCAGCTGCCCCGCCACCCAGGCATAGCTTCTGGTCTCACCATAAGGGATGGCTCGTGTTATCCGCCACACATCCTGCTGAAACGTGGTTGTCCCAGCCAAATCCAACTTATCTAGAAAATCCACCTGCTCCCCGTCCAAATACCGCTTGAGCCTGTCAGTTAAGTCGCCAAAGTCTGTGCAATCGCCACCTTCAAAAGGCAAGCCCAGGTCCCTAAGCTGCCCAATCACCGCTTCCCTGGATTCCTGGGGCAAGATGACCCTTCTAAGCCCATCAGGCGAACCCACAACCCCCATCCACCCTAGATAAGTCTCAAGCAATACCAAACCCAACGGAGCGCTCTCTTTCTACCCCGGCAAGACCCCCAGCAAAACGATCTCACCCCCGGCCGGTGCCTTCAGCTAGTGCTGAAGTATAGGCCTGGAAAGTGTTGGAATCGTAGAGCACAAAGAAGACCTCTTCCAACGAAGTCGGCACACCACCCAAGAAAGCAGCTACTGTACTCACAGCTACGCCCGCCGCTTGAGCCACCGGGTAGCCGTAGGCGCCAGTGCTTATGGATGGATAGGAAATACTCGTCAACTTATGGTCAGCAGCCAGCTTCAAGCTCTCTCGGTAAGCACTAGCCAGAAGCTCGGCCTCACCACGGCTACCACCGTGCCATACCGGGCCTACAGTGTGAATCACATATTTCGCCGCGAGGTTGCCTCCAGTAGTCATGACAGCTCTGCCTGTATCCAAGCGCCCCATCCGCGACACAATCTGGCGACACTCCTCAAGGATGGCTGGCCCACCAGCCCTGTGAATAGCGCCATCCACACCACCTCCACCCATCAAGCTAGAATTGGCAGCATTGACGATAGCATCCGTCGCCTGCCGAGTAATG
This sequence comes from Dehalococcoidia bacterium, assembly GCA_016783225.1. The sequence goes on from JADHWZ010000125.1 coordinate 2,383, forward strand.
TCACCTTGAATCAAGCCGAGTCTTGTTTTTCCTATGATTACTTCACCAATTTCGCTCATGCCTACTCTCTAGCAGTTTCAGGCCAAGTCAGGCTGAATCAGTCCATAGTCGCCATTCTTACGCTTGTACAGCAAATTAAGCGTGTCGTTATCAACGTTGATAAAGAGAAAAAAGTCGTGACCCAAAAGCTCCATTTGCTCAGTGGCCTCAGGCACAGACATCGCCTTGACCGGAAAGCTCTTGACTCTGACTACCTTAGGCGAAGCCTCAGCTGCCTGACCAGGAGTCAGTTCCCCTGAAACGGAAGCCTGCCGCGCCAAGGAGATGCCTCTCCCTTTCTTATACAACTTTCCCTTGTAGCGCTCGATCTGACGTGCCAATATCTCAGCCACGGCATCAACAGCCACGTATACGTTTTCACCCTTCTCCTCACCCCTCAGCAAGGTGCCTCTGCTATTCAGAGTAACTTGAACGGTAAAACGATGTTGAGGCGACTTCGTCTGCTCCTCATGTATTTCCACACTGGCGTCGCTGAGCCTGGGCAGGTAACGAGCCAATTTGCCAATCTTTTTCTGTACGTAGCCCCGGACGGCTTCTGAGACTTCCAGATTCTTGCCATACACTTCTAGTTCCATAGCTTCAGCTCCTTCATCAAGTTTCTCTGGCCAAAGTCAAGCCCCACACTGAAGGAGCTCCAGCAGCCCTGAGAGCCGCAGCACAGGCTTCCAGAGTAGCTCCTGAAGTGCATACATCATCAACCAACAGAACCCGCTTTCCACTCAGTTTGCTGTTTCGGCAGGTAAAGGCATCAGCCACATTTCCTCGTCGGTCTTCAACAGTCGTTGTTTGCGCCTGAGACGGGCTATCCTTGGAGCGGTACAAGCCGTTCTCAACCACAGCCAAGCCAGTTCGCCTCGCCAGTTCAAGCGCCAGTAGGCTTGATTGATTGTAACCGCGCTCCCGTAACCGTCGAGGATGAAGGGGCACCGGCACGAGAACTTCCCCGGGCACCGGGTTGTCTCGGACATAAGCAGCTAACAACTCAGCCAAAGAACCGGAGATTGCCTTGAGGTTACGATACTTCAGCTCGTGGATAGCCCGCCGCATCACCCCATCGAAGCGAAACGGAGACCGTACGCCACTGATCGCAGTCTGACACCCCCAGCAAGTGGAGCACAAACCTCCGCTTGATTCAGGTTTGCCACACCTCTGACAAATCGGTGGCAGCAGCCGGGGCAGTTTCTGACCGCAACCAATACAGAGGAAATCGCCCATTCTGCCACAGCCAACGCACCGGCGCGGAAAAAAGAAATCAACAACCGTGCTTTGCAGTTGCCCCAACGACAAGGACAAACCCAGCACCCCGAAGGTCCAGAGATATGGACGCGGCTACTTGCGTCTACAAGCGCGACCGCGGACTAGGACCTGTACCACTGAAAATGGGCTCATTTAGATATACGTCTCCATTCCTGATCTTGAGATTGAACCCGCAATCAGGACTGGTGCATACCCACGCTTTGTAGTGAATCGCCGCCCCTTGACTGCCGAAGTCGGACAGCGGCACGAGAACACCTGTCTCACACTTCAAACATTTGGGAAAGGAATTGTTTTCCACGATTCCACCTCCTCCGAAGATGGATAAAGTATACACCAACCGCAGTCCGGATGGCAAATCACCCCACTGCTACCTATGGCTCAGACAACAATCACGTGTGACCTTGGCTATTCCATTTCACCTCCGCCAGGCGGCTGTAGACAGCCCCACCAGGCAAGAGCTGGCTCCTCATCAGACTCAGGCTGCTCACGTTCATCTCATGCGTGACTTCCAGCGGTGTCTTCATTACTGATTCGCCGAAGTCCCGTTGGTCTTGAGGGGAAGTGCCTTGTCGCAGCCGGGCTAAAGTCAGATGAGGGGTGAATGGACGCGTTTCGGGGGCAAAGCCCAAAGGAATCAGACCCCGGTCAAGGCGCTGCTGCAAATCTACTAACCTATCCACCTCACCTCCAATACCCACCCAAAGGACTCGGGGTCGCCTGAAGTCAGGAAAAGCCCCCAACCCGCCGATCTTCAATTGAAAAGAGGAGACTCCCTGGCTAGCCTGTTCCATAACCCTGGCTATCTCAGAAACCTTTTGGGGAGCTATGTTCCCCAGGAACTTCAAAGTAAGATGGATACCTTCAGGAGCCGCCCATTTGACAAAACCATGTCCAGGCCGCCTTAGCTCAGCCTGTAGCTGATGCAGCCCAGACCTGACTTCTTCAGGTAGTTCAACAGCAATGAAAGACCGAATCTGCTGGTCGTTCAATGGCGTTACCACCCACCAAACGTACGACCCAGACTATGTAATAGACAACAAACTATGGGCATTGTCTCCAAGAATCCTGGCGCTGTCTTCCATACCAAGCTCAGCGAGTTCAAGCTGATCCATTATCCGCTTTGGTGAAAGAAGCGGGTAATCGCTACCGAAAAGAATCTTGCCACTGCCCACAATATCGGTTACGTGCTTGAAAATCTGAGGTTGATACAGAAACAGAGTGGCCGCTGTGTCGAAAAAAGTATTGGCAAGAGCCTCCGCAACCTCGGGCATCAGAGCATAGAAAGGCAAACCACCACCCCAATGAGCACATACCAATTTCAATTCAGGGAAGTTTGAGATAAAGGGATAGATAGTGTCTGGAGTGATATTGCCTTTGCCGAAATACTCGTGTCCTACCGGCTCAGAGGCATGAATGAGGAAAATCAAATCATGCTCTATAGCGAACTCCACTACAGGTTTCATCACTGTGTTGTCCCTCAGGTCAAAGCCCTGGACATCAGGTCTCATCTCACCAATACCTTTGGCTCCACTCCTGACACAGCGCTCCAGCTCTCTGATAGCCTTGTCGCCGGCCAAAGGCTGAATGACACAGAAGCTGATAACCCGCTGAGGGTAACGCGCTGCAGCTTCCAAGAGATAGTCATTAGTCTCGACACAAAGCTCATGGCTCACCCACCCCAGATTGAGGATAACCGACTTGTCAATCGCGCAATCATCCATGCTGGCAATCAGTTCCTCCACCGATGCCAGTTTGGCCTTAGGCTGAGAGTAGAGCAGGGAAAAACATGCATCACGCCCAACATATTCAACACGCCTCTCCCTTACCTGAGGCGGTACCACATGAGTATGGAAATCTATAATCACGTTGAGCATTATAATTGACAGACTTGATATTCTCAACCGAGTGTACTGGCCCAGTAGACTGGTGATACGTTTGTCTTCTTTGAACATCGTAGGGACAGACCTTATGGTCATTGACCAAATATGTTGACATTCACTCGGCGCTGGATTACCGTCCGCCGAATGAATTTGAAGAGCTACTTACCATAGAACAAAATCCTGTGCTAGCCCGCCAGATTCTCTTAACCCTATCTGTCCAATCATATGGGTGCACTCCAGATTGATACCAGAAGCCTGGACTATTACAGGAAGATGGTGAAGCAACACCCCGCTTCCATCCTGCTGCGGGCCAGGGGAGAAGTGCTTGAGGAGAAGAACATCAAGAAGTCCAGGGGGGGCGATGTTCGCCTATTTAGTGAACAAGCATACCGGGGCATCCGGCCTCATGCCGGAACGTGGCTCTCGACCTTCAGAGAAAGATGCTGTGCGATAACATTGAAGTGTCGATCACGGTGAACCACCACCGCGTCAACGTCGGCAGCGACTGACGCTATCAAGAGGTCGGTAAAGGGCACGGCTATG
>JADHWZ010000126.1 GCA_016783225.1 Dehalococcoidia bacterium
AGGTTCGGGAGAGACAAAGACCCTTAATGGACAACTGGAATATCGCCGCCGCAAGTTTCCGTGGTGGGTATTGCTGTTAATCGTTGGGCTTGTGGTTGTTGGCTTTGTGGCGTGGTTGCTTCTTTCTGGGAGATCCATTTCCTGTTCCTGTCCCGGCAGTGGCTTTTCAGAACCCGGTGTAGCTCCATCTGCTGGTGAGCCTTCCCCAGGGGCCGCTGAGCCCACTATTACCCTCACCGCACCGCAGGAGGGTGCGACCTTGGTCGCCGGCTCGACCTGCGAGATTCGCTGGGAAGCTACGGGATCGGGGATTGATTATGTAGGTCTGGGGTTTTCGACAGATGAGGGTGCAACCTGGGAAACCATTGCTGAAAATCAGCCCACCGTTGGTACCTATAACTGGCTGGTGCCCACTACACTATCCGGCGATTGCCGGGTAGCAGCCGGAGTGATGAATGCCGCGGATGAGCTTCTGGCTGCAGAAGGTAGGCCTGTTGTTATCCAGGCCGAGGGCAAGGGTACGACTGGTGCGTTGCCGGTTATTGACTCATTTACTGCCAATCCGGCGAGCATCACCTCGGGTTCGCCTTCCACGCTCAGATGGAATGTCTCCGGGGCCACAATGGTTACTATAGATCATGGCATAGGCAACGTTGGCAATACTGACACGAGAGAAGTCACCCCGGCCACGACCACCACTTACACTCTGACCGCCACCAACAATGCTGGCAGCGTTACCAAAAAGGTTCAGGTTGCTACTGAGGCATGGATTAAGGGATTTACTACCGCGGTAACTAAAGAGCTAGACTACAAGGAGGATGAGTCAGGTTCTATATGGTCGACTCCCGCTGGCCTCACTATGTCTAATAGTGTGGCCGCTGGAGACCGAGAGAATAACACTACTGGATACGGATATGCGAGTTTTGATATATTCACCCTGGCTGGGTCCGATGTGACAAGTGCTGAACTGATCTTCACACAAAGCAATTTAGTTGGAAGCCCATTTGTTGATCTCGGTGCATTGACATTTGAGCAAGTCTCGTATGGCCCCCGAGCATTGCAGGTAACATTCAATAACCTCGACACACTGAACAACTTAGGAACCTCCAAAACAGGCACTGGGTCAATCGATGTTACCCCGTTCGTGCATGGGGCGGTAAAAGCTGGAGCCAAGCGCTTTCAGGTGAGGATCTGGTTCTCCAAGAAAACTGACGGTGATGGCCAGGAGGACCTAATAATACTTCACCCTGTCACGCTTAAGATGACCTATCGGTGATTGACCAGCGACGTCCAGGTCACCAAGGGCGTCGAGCGAATGTTCCCCGTACTGCGTCAGGTCTTTTTGCCGGGGTGTGAAAGAGAGCGTAGCAGGCTCTCCGCTCTGCCTCCTTTGGGAATATGATGTGTCCGAGCACAAATCAGAGGGGGGATACTACGAAGAATATGCAGCAGCTTGGCTTAGATCGGACGGGGATCCTACCTGTAGTATCTATCCTGGCAGCAGTCATTTGCCTGGCCTCATGCAGGGGTGAACCTCCCACGTATGAGGCCCCGCCTCTAACTGGGGACACAGAACCTCTACCTATATCCCAGGTCGAATACTGGGCATATCAGATCGATGATTTGGGTGAACGCGGAGCGGTCGACAAACTAGCCAACACCCATTATGACATGCTGGTGCTGGAGCCCACCAGAACAGACTGGTCATCGGATGACAGGTACTTTGATGCCGAAGCGATGGTCTCACTGCTAAAGCATTCCAGGGCCAGCGACGGCATCCATCGAAAGCTCATCATAGCCTACATCGACATTGGAGAAGCCGAAGACTGGCGATGGTACTGGGCATGGTCGGAGGAGTGGCCCAGAGGTGAGCCACGACCAGCCGATTGGCCGGACTATATCTTGACCTACGACCCCGACGGGTGGGAAGGGTGTTTCCCGGTGGCTTACTGGGATGAAGAATGGAAAGACATCGCCATATATGGGGAAAACCACGATAGCAGCCCCTACGGGGATTACAACAGCATCATTGACGAGGTTATCAAAGATGGTTTCGATGGCATCTACCTCGACTGGGTGGAAGGTTTTGAGGACGATACCGTGATGGCGGAAGCCCGGAGACAGGGAAAGGACCCGGCAGTCGAGATGCTCCAGTTTATCGAGGAAATGAGGGACTATGCCATGCTCAGGAACCCGGACTTCATTATCATTCAACAGAACGCCGCCGCTTTATGTGAGGGCCATCCGGAACTGTTTTCCTTGATCGATGCCATCTCCCAGGAGGCCGTCTGGTATGATGGAGATGCCTTTGACGACTGGAATGCCCGAGACGCCTGCGACATCGCCAATGATTCATCGCTGACAGACTACTACGTGGAATACCTTGAGCAATACCTGGGGGCTGGGGTCCCTGTTTTCAACTGTGAATACGCCCGGAGATACGCAGATGAGGCGTATGACAGGTCTTACGATGAAGGGTACATCCCTTACTGCACCAGGAGGCCCCTGTCAAGGTTGACCACCACACCCCCACCGGGGTACTGAGGCGCGGCACAAACGTCATGCGTGGTCTTCTATCTAAGGCCTCGCAACCCACAGATTCAGTAGGCTTAACACAATCGCACTATCGGTGGAAGGTTGAGCATTCCCTGCGGCTTGGCTCAGGTAATATGCTGTTGCTTCTAGCCAGCCGATAGTTGATTTGGTACTATAGAACAAAAGCGACGGCATAACGGAGGTACGAATGACTTATATAGGACCGTTTTTGGTCACATGGCTCGTGATCGCAGCTTTGTTGGTGGGACTTGGATGCTGGCTGTTGTACGGGCGTGGGAAGTGATACCAGCCTCTGGTGGCAAAATCCTATACGAGTAACACATTATCAAGGATATGACGGAGCCCCCTCATGGTCCCCGGATGGGAGTAGAATTGCCCTTGAGTCCTGTCCAGCTGATCCAGGTGGTTGCAGAGAGACAACTATCTGGACAATCAATGTTCCAGGCCACTAAGAAATGCACCCAAGAAGTCACTGCAGCCGACCGCTAAGGGCGGCCAGAAATTGAACCTGCTTTTGCTGCGGCGGATCAGTACTATAGCAGTCTTCTAAGCATGAGTTCAGGAAGTGCAACGCTGAAACAAGGGCACTGGAGTCGCCCTTTGACAAAGACTCGCTGGAGCTATTCTCAGTCTGGAAGCAGAGCAGTCTAGGTGGGCGCAGCCAACCAGCCACAGCGTGCTATCTGCGGTCGTAATCACTGGCTTTTGGGAGAAAGCTCACCTTTCATAAGCGCCAATATCGTATGAGTTGCCCTGTGGCCTCGGATTGCCCTCGTAATCCTCAGAAGCTGGGTCAACACGTGTTCCGCTGTCTAGGGCGGGGCTGGTACCCAGTAGATGCAAATCGAAGTTGGCCGTGTCGCCGCCATTGCACCGCATCCGGTTGCCTAGGGCATTTGCAGGCCAGCAGCATACAGTTGAAAAAGAAGCGGTCAATTTGGGTGCCGGCGGTAAGCCAATGTCACGCGAGCTAACACCGTGCCACGGTTGCCAGGCTGTAACTTTACCCGGCTCTCACTCAACGTAGTCATAATAGCATCCCCAATCTCACCACCGCGGCCTGATATCCGCTTATGCGGGTCTCTTGATGGGCTATGCCTTACTCTACTACTTGAAAGGTGTGCCTTAGCTCACTATACTCACCATCGTCGGGGACGAGCGTCACAACTACACTGTACGTGCCTGGCTGATTGACTAGGAAATTATCGGCGCCGGGGGCTTGGCCCTGATGTCCTCCGGGCACGACTCCCTCGCCAGAAAACTGTTTACAACCAAACCAGTTCCCAATGTCGCCATATTGCTCCAGACATATCCCGACCGAGTACCGACCTGACGTCTCCCCCCCGACATTCCGTATATCTGCACGTGTGTCAAAGAATTCTCCAGCCTGTACAACATTCGTCATCAGGATATTATGGATCACCAACTGTGCAGGATTGGTCGGCTGAGACGGCTGTCCACCAGCGCCTGGTTCTGGTGGGGGAGGTGGCGGAACGTACGAACCACCGCCGTCTGACCAACAGCTTGTCCAGACCATGGTGCCGGGCAAGAGCAGTGCGACCAGAACCACCACCCGTAACCCCAAAAACGCTCTCAGTCTCATCACCATTTTCCTCCTATGAAAACGTAGTACTTCTTATGGACCTTTCCCCTTTTCGATTCTCCTCTCAGTCTATTCTGTGTTGTGGAATCCCCTTTCTGGCGTCGTCTGCCCCGTTACGCATATGGGTGAGCTCTGAGTTCCGCTAGTCCACCGGGACTTACACGATTGTAGTATTGACTACGGCAGAGGTCAAGCCAAATCAATACTGACAATCGTCCGGGCACTGGCGAAGACTGAAAGCTAGGCACAAGCAGCAACATCGGGAACATTCAACATAATCGCAGTATCGATCGCCTGGCTGGAGATAGTGGCTGAGTTGGAGAAGGAGATGGTGCCGGCTGGAGTTGTCCAAAACACCGGCCAAAGTAGGGTGGAATATCCCACACCGAACAATAAGCCATTTTGTGCAAATGGCGGTGGCAAGAGAATCAAGCAGCCCTGTCCTCTGACTCCAGTTACCTCGCGTGGTTCATAAGTGAATGGTTGGGCTTTCCAGGCATCATTACTTCGCCTTTTTTTTGCGTAGCGGGCAGGCAATCATCTGATGTGGAGGCTAAAGGATTAAGGATGACCAAAGCAGGTCCCGCCATCATGAAATGGGCTCTCTATCAAGCAAGCCAGATAGGCCGCTGCTGTGATCCCCAGATAGTGCAAAACAATTATATAGTGGATTTTGACCACCCGAAGCTGGGAAAGATAAAAATCCCTGGCTATCCTATCCATTTCAGTAAGGCACGTGCCGAGACTAGAAGCGGCGCTCCAGAACTAGGAGAGCACACTGAAACTGTTTTAGCAGACATCGGTGGTTATTCAGAAAAGGAGATAGCTCAACTAAAGAATGAAGGCGCTACTTGAGTTCAACCTGAAGCATCGTAGGATGGACAACCATCAATCTTGCTATTATGTATCAAGGGAAAAGGGCTATTGAAGGAATAGCCATCAGACTTTGGGAGATGAACCGCAGATTGACAAGCTCCGGTAGCATTGGTTAGTATCAATTGAGTAAGCATTCTCATGTAGAAATCGGGAGGAGAAATGAACTCAAACCAATTTGCCTTAGTAGACAGGGTGGCCATCGTGACTGGGGCTGGTCGGGGTATAGGCAAGGCCATAGCGCTAGGTCTGGCTGATTTTGGCGCCAATGTTGTAGTTGCTGCCCGCACCACCTCCGACATCGAAAGCACTGCTTCGGAAATCGAGAAAAAGGGCAAAAAGGCGCTAGCTATATCTACCGATGTACGTCTCAGCGACCAGGTAAGTAGCCTGGTAGACAAAACAGTGAAGGAGTTTGGCAGAATTGACATCTTAGTTAATAATGCTGGCACAGGGTTCCAAATATCAACAATGAAAATGAGCGAAGGTGGCTGGGATGCTGTCATCCGCGAGAATTTGAAGAGCGTGTTTCTATGTAGCCAGGCAGCCAGCAAAGTAATGATGGCTCAGAAGAAGGGTACTATTATCAGCATTGCTTCAGTAGCTGGGCTTAGCGCTCATACTGTTAATGCTGCCTATGGAGCAGCTAAAGCCGCAATCATAAGCCTAACCAAGACTATGGCAATAGATTTAGCTAAATACAACATCAGAGTCAATGCAATTGCACCGGGCTGGATTGGTACCTCAGGCACCATGCAATTATTCGGTGCCCAGCCGGAAGCGATCAACCAAATCCCGCTGACTCGTTGGGGGCAACCTGAAGATATTGTCGGCGGAGCTATCTATCTAGCCTCTGATGCCTCGCTTTATGTTACTGGTGAAACCATAGTTATCGATGGCGGGTTGATGAGCAAACCTAGCCTAAAAGGATTTTGGGAGGATTTGGAATAAGCCATGCGCCGGTATTACATTTGGACTATAGGCTGCCAAATGTAAATCGTCAGTAACATTGACACAACTCAGTAATGGACACTTTAAGTAGCTGACCTGTTTTTGTCAAGCCACTCTTGTTGCACATTTTAGCGG
>JADHWZ010000127.1 GCA_016783225.1 Dehalococcoidia bacterium
TTGCGATGTGCTCGAGACACTATTATCTGCGGTCCCCTGGTAGTCCTGATCACCTCCAAGAGATACAGTTTGAGTCTTTGCCCAATACGATAGCGCTCGTTGTGCACCTGTTCGCCGCTTGGAAGTATTGCCTCAGCCTTGCCTAGGTCAATGTGGATCTGCTCTGGGGTAATACGCTGCACCATTCCAGTGACGATGTCGCCCTCTTTGCCAGTGAACTCCTCGTAGATAGCATGGTGCTCGGCCTCATGTAACCGTTGCAGAATTACCTGTCTTGCTGTCTGAGCAGCAATCCGCCCGGCATTCGGAGGTGTGGACTCTATGTTGACGACCTCGCCAATTTGAGCGGTCCTGTCGATTTCTTTGGCTTCAGTGAGTGATATTTCGTTAAGCAGGTCAGTTGGCGTCTCGACTACTGTTTTCTTGACGTAGACTTTGACTTCGCCGGTGGTGGGATTGATCTTGGCTGAGATATCCTGGCCAGGGGCAAAAGCATCTTTCCTATAGGCGGAGACGAGTGCTGACTCTACCGCGGCCAGGACTACTTCTCGGGGCAGATGTTTCTCTGCCGCGAGCTGAGTAAGCGCAATCACGAATTCGCTTTTCATCGGATACCGCCCCCGATGTTTCCTATTGCGTTCGTTAATAAAAAAGTGGGAACTCGGCCCCACTTCTTCGGATGTAGTCTTAGGTTCCTAGCGTACTATAACATAACTACGACAGAAATGCAAGTCAGTGTCAGCTTCGGCAGCCCCATCGCTTGTTGCTCCTGCCACCCGTGCACTTGAATCGGCGAGTCTGCCAGTGATGTCATGAACTTCAAGTTACCCAATGAAGAAGAACCCGTACCAAACAGCTTCAGCCCAGCATCTTATGCCGCTCAGTCCCGAGCCAAGCTGCCAAACCGACGTTGCCGTTGGCCGTAGGCAGCAAGAGCATTGTCAAGCTCTTTCCTGTCGAAGTCAGGCCATAGGATTGGCATGAAATAGATTTCTGCATAGGCAGCCTGCCACGTTAGGAAGTTGCTAAGCCGGGTTTCGTTACCTGTACGGATAATCAAGTCAGGGTCAGGCATACCAGCAGTGTAGAGGTGCTGGCTCATAACGGTTTCATCTATATCCTGCGCCGGAATACCATCTAGGATGAGACGCCGAGTTGCCTCTACAATCTCATCCCTACCGCCGTAATTAAAAGCTAGGCCAAGAGTCATCCTGGTATTATTCTGAGTCAGCTTCACAGTTCGCCTTATTCCATCCTGTATTCTTGACGGTAGTCCGTTTAGCTTGCCCACGTGGCGGATTTTTATGCCGTTTTTCTGGGCGACGCTGAGCCCTTCATCAAGCCTTCCCGCTAGCAGCTGTAGCAGCCCGCTTACCTCGGCTCGCGGTCGGCTCCAATTCTCGGTTGAGAAAGCGTATAAGGTGACGTAGGGGATCTTATATTCGGCACAGGCTTCAACGATATGTTGGGCCGTGGTTGCGCCCTGCTTGTGGCCGGCCAGTCTGGGCAATCCTCGTTGCTCGGCCCATCGGCCGTTTCCGTCCATGATGATGGCTACATGCTCCGGCAGTCGGTTCAAACGTGCTGGCGGTGTCATTCCGGGCTCCACTTTCATGGGAATCTACGTAGCCGCAACTGTGCCAACTCCTGGTTATCGTCCTCGGCCAGCCCAGGTGCAGTTGTTCTTAAGCTGCACCAAGCCTCTCCTCCAGATGTCTCAAGTTTTTCCTTTTGTGGTATTGTCAAGTGCGTCCTGCTGAGTTAATCACGTATGACTGCACTACGCCTAGAGAGCGCCCCAATCGCCTGGACAGGAGCACTGACGGCCAGATGCCTAAGCAGCCTCAGGATGAGCCCACTATGCCAATCGAAGGAGAAATCCTCCGTCTCAGCTACGAGCTGGGATATGCCGTTGTTACGTGCAAAGCTGTGGAGGTGCTCAATCTGCCAATTGCCTAGCCTTTCATATAAGTGACGTGCCCAGTGGCCAATTCGAAGCTCTCTGCTTAGCCTGGCTCGCCATTCCTTATGATAGGAAGCTAGCCTGGATTCAGAGAAGTCGTTGGCAAGAAATGCCTGGTGAAGGCAACCGGCGGCTATATCAGCGCACAGGAGACCGTAATATATGCCGCCACCGGTAGTTGGCTTAACCTGACCGGCTGCCTCACCAACTACCAGTACCCGGTCCGCGTATGTTCTGGGGAGCGGGCGGAGGGGAATGACACCGTAAGTCGGAGTGGCTTCAGTTGAGGTTATTTTGCCTTGGGCTTTCAGGTTTGATACCAGCTTGTCCAGATGCTCCTCTGGGCGTTGGCGTGTCATGAGCCCAGCCAGGCCTCCGCCATTTCTGGCAGGCACAAGCCACGCAAAACCACCTGGAGCCAGGGTGTGGTCGATATAGACCTCCACCTCGCCCGGGACGCTCATACCTATCTCGGTTTGGGCCCCGATGATGAAGTCAGTTATCTTGCCCAGGCCAAGCTTCTCAGGCAGGGGTGAGCCAAAGCCAGTAGCAATGGCCGCTGTCTTGGCTTCAAATGATCTGTTCTGCTCACAGCCGTCTGCTTCCACTCGAAGGTGATCTGCTCCCATTTGGATATTTGTCGCCTGGGTGCTGAAGAGGTACTGGACGCCAGCTTCCTGAGCGCGGCTGGCCAGTGTTTGGTCAAGGGCTGCCCGGTCAATAACATAGCCTACTTTATGTTGCCGCCACAGCCTGAGTGAGTTGCCTGAGGGACCGAAGAACGTGGCTGAACTGGCTTGACCGATGATGAGGTTACCATCAATACCTAGCAGGTCAAGGCATTCTCTGCCGACGATTCCGGTACAGCAGATATCCTGACCGGCAGATGCCTTCTTCTCCAGCACGAGCACCTTGTAGCCGAACTGGGCCAACCTGGCGGCGAGATAGCTTCCAGCCGGCCCACCGCCAATTATGACAGTGTCATACAACTTCATCGCCTAAACGGTTCCTTGGCCAATGTCGGCGGAGCAAAGCCAACTCCTTCTCCCATTCGTCCCGGTGGCATGATAGTGGGGTGCTAGAGGCAATCCGGGGAAATAAGAGTGGGGTGATGAGGAGTATAGGAACTAGGGCCTTCTGGTTGTCAAGTTTCATTCCAAATTTGGTGCAAATTATACCTAGCTGCTACCCAAGTTGCAATGCTTGGCCTCAGCGCTCGTTGGGGCTATGAGTGAGCACCTGTTACAGCCGTTAGCGTCGCCGAAGCTAGACAGGTAAACGGGCCCACAAAGATGCTGCTTGCCGAGGGCCAACCGTGAGCCCCCAAGGATGGTGCTACGCCAGGCCACAATCCAGGTACAGGGCGCCGGTCAAAAGAACTGGACTATGGCCTTCCCAAAGACGGGCCCGACTAAGTTGCGCATGAATGGAAGGAAACCCGAACCATATTGCCTGGTCAACTGTCTGGAATAGTCCTTGAGGTAGTCAACAAAGGTGTTTCGCTGGAAGCGAAGGAGTTTCTGGGCCTTGGCGGTATCATACCAGTCCAGGTAATACGGCTTCGTGGTGAATTTGTGAGCGGGTGGTACGGGTAACCCCATAATCCCCAGTATAGCCTTGATCATGTCCTTGTACAGCATCCGCTGTTCGGGACCACCGCTAATGACCAGCGTGTTTCCCTTTGCAGTGTGGAAGTTCTTGACGGCATTGAGTATCGCTAACGCCGTGTCGTCCGGATGGCAGTATTCAATACGATTGCTCAGTGGAACAGTGAACATGCGCTTGAGGTCGCTTACTCCGAACGCGAGGTACATGGTTGCGGTAAGGCGCAGAATCGCATAGTCGATCCCTGATTTCTTGATAAGGTTCTCGGCTTGAAGTTTGGTCTCCCCGTACGCCCCGCGAGGACGGGGATCCGTCCTGTCCGGGCATAACGGTTGGCTTGCGTTGGGAGTTGGGCCGAACGCGGCTACCGAGGAAGTAAACACGAAAGGAATATTGCCACCTCTTTCCTTGATCAGGTCCACGATTGTCTTGGTGCCGCCCACATTCACCTTGGCAGCGAGCTGAGGCTTCTCGTAGGCTACGGGAGGCAGGATACCAGCCATGTGTACCACTGCGTCTACCCCTTGCAAAGCCTTGCGAACTGAGTCAGGTTCGGTTATGTCTCCCCATGCAATTTCGGCTTTTCCGTCGAGTTGTCTGATGCTCTTCCTGTTGCGTGGAGTGTCAAGGTCGAATAAGCGCACCCTGAGCCCATTTTGCAGGAATGTCTTGCAGACGGTTATGCCCAAGCGGCCGGCTCCACCCGTAATCAGTACATTCATTTGATCCTCCTTGTCGCGGTGACGTTTATGTTCATTGCCAAAACTGGGCGCCGATTTGGGCAAGCCCATTTGCCGTAGTATTAACCAGTTGCGTACCCGGTCAGGCGCGAATCTGGCAAGCAATGCCATGAATCTGGCGTCGTGGCCAACAATGTAGCGGGTCTTTGGTCTCCGGGAGGTCAGTGCATGTGCAACGGCCTCGGCCACGAGGTGAGCAGGGACTGCAGTCCTGACCATTTTGTCTGCGGCGTCACGCGCGGCAGCGAAGGCAGGGCCATAGAGGTCGTGCGCCTGACGGGGAAGATTCCTTACGCTTTCCTCTGCCGCAGCTATGGACCTCTCCAGTATGGACGTGGCGACGGTACCGGGTTCGACTATGGAGACCGGGATGCACCACGCCTGAAGCTCCATCCGAAGTGCGTCGGTGAGCGCTTCTATGGCGAACTTTGAGGCGCAGTATGGGCCCACGAATGGCATAGCCGTCCTACCTTCCATCGACCCCATGTTGACGATGCGGCCACGACCCTTGCGCAGGAGAGGCAGAAACGCCTGTGTGACTGCGATTTGTCCAATCACATTCACCTCGAATTGCTCCCGGATCTTGGCAACAGGCAGGAATTCAAGGGGCCCAGCAACGGCGATACCCGCATTGTTGACCAAACCGGCTAGTCCGGCCCCTGCAACGGAGTTGGCTACGGTCTGTGCGGCGGACATGATAGAGGCAGCATCAGCAATGTCCATAACAATAGGGGTTAGCGCACCGGATGCCCTTTGTTTCAGAGCGTCACCGTCTGTTGCCTTGCGCACGCCGGCGAAGACCGTGAACCCCAGCTTGTCCAGGTGAAGTGCGCATGCTTCTCCGATGCCCCTGGCTGCTCCGGTCACCAGCACTGCTCCTGTGATCGCCGTTTTGTTCGCATTCACTGAACCAACCTCCTGTGTTACAAGACCCGTGTACTGGGACTTTGTTCTCTTAGCCATCTCGTGTAACGCCCGGATAGCTGAACTCATGGAGAGTCACCTTCATGGTCGGGCTGCAAACCTCCCGTTGTCGCCGTCGCAGCCTTCAGCAGCGCCTCCAGCGCCTGGGCCAATAGCAGGAGATCGGGCGCGTCTACTGCCTCGAGGAGTTCCCTGCTCCTGTCTTGGGATGATTGCCATAGGTCGTCCACGAGTTTGTGCCCATTCTCCGATAGATGACATAGGACCACTCGTCTGTCTTCAGGGTGGCCCTCGCGTGATACAAATCCTCGTTCAACCAGTCGATCAATCACTCCTGTTGCGGTGGCCAGGCTCACGCCGAGACCGGAAGCGATGGTGCTCATGCGCACCGGACCGCTGAGGAAGATAAGCAGTACCACCTTGAGTTGGGGCATAGTCAGGTCAAGATTGAGTAGCTCCCTGGGCAACGTCGGAAGCAAGGTCCGGAATATGTCTGCGCCGAGCTGAAGGATGTACTCAACGCGCTCTTGCTTTTGCGAATCGGCTGCCATCTCAGACCCCCTAGCTAAGTTTGGTCGAAGCATACAGTAAGTATAATGCAAACAGTATGCTTTACACTAATTATTGGTATTGTACTAAATAATGGGAGGGTTGTCAAGCCCCCAGCGGCGCTTTGGTTTTGTCTTTGGGCATGGACATGCTCGGTTGACATAAAGGTGCTCTGTCTGATTGTGGACGAGAACACTGATTTCCCTGGGGTTCATAGGTTATGAGCAATCAGTAGTGAGGAAATGGGGGACGAATCAGGGTGCAAAACGTGCGCTGCCCACAAGCCGAGGACTACCAGGTCGGGCTTAGCCCTTTTCTGTAGGCCGTATGGTG
>JADHWZ010000128.1 GCA_016783225.1 Dehalococcoidia bacterium
CTGATGACTTACCGGTTCTGCGTGGAATGCGGGGAAGCACTAGCCGCGGGCTCAGAGCAATCGGCAAGAACGTGTTCCAGTTGCGGTACGCCGAATGATCCACAGTACAAGTTCTGCGGGGCTTGCGGAAGCGAACTGGCTGAGGAGACTCAGGGAGCAGCAAAAGAATGCTCTACCTGTGGGGCGGAGAACCCCCGCGCCTACAAGTTCTGCGGTCAGTGTGGTGCCAAGTTTGGCATTGACTGCCCCAATTGTGGCGCTATCGTTCCTCTTGACTCAAGGTACTGTCCAAATTGCGCTTATCTTTGTGGCGAGGGCCGATACGAACCTGAACAATAGGCGCGTGGCATTCAGAGCGAGGAATGACTTGTTGGAATCCACCTGTGGTTTCTTGAATGATGAACACTAAGCCGCCACTTTGGTACACCGTCCAGGCGATTGTAGGCACGCTTATCGAGGAAGCTATCCTCGTGGCCGTGGTGCTGTGGGTATTGCCATACTTCAATATAAACATACCGCTGTGGGGGCTGGCCGTCTTGATGGCGGGTCTGGCCATATTCTCCTACGTTACCTACCTAATAGGCAGGCCGACCTTTCTTCTGAGGCCTAGGGTTGCTCCTGAAGCCATAGTCGGCAGAGAGGGCAAGGTGGTGAGGTCGCTGGCTCCGGAGGGATACGTCAAGGTCCAGGGGGTGCTGTGGAAGGCGACGTGTGCTGAAACGGAGCTGGAAGCCGGCGACGAAGTTGTGGTGTTGGGGATAGAAGGGCTTAGACTAATTGTGTGCCGGAAATAGAAACTCATCTCAATTACCTGAAAAACAGTGAGCGGTCTGGGGGAGTGAGCATATGGAAATCTACATAAACTGCATCTTTCTGTAAGATGAGGCTGGCCTGTCCCGGCAGCGCGGTGAAATAGGGAATTGCGACGGCAAGAGAATGCAATACGATGATATCCTCATGTGGCTGAAATCTCTGGCCAACCCGAAGGCTGTGGAGGGTATGGCAAGGTACGGGATTGCCACAGAAAAAGCCTACGGGGTCTCAATTCCAGACCTCAGAAACATCGCCAGGGAAGTAGGAAAAGACCACGGCCTGGCCCAGCGGCTGTGGGAAGCGGGCATACGTGAAACTCGCATACTTGCCAGCATGATCGATGACCCGGAAATGGTGACAGAGGACCAGGTGGACAGTTGGGTCAGAGATTTCGATTGGTGGGAGGTTTGTGACCAGTGCTGCATGAATCTATTCGGCAGAACTGTGTTTGCTTACAAGAAGGCGGTGGAATGGAGCTCACGCGAGGAGGAGTTCGTCAAGAGGGCTGGATTTGTCTTGATGGCTCGCCTGGCGGTTAGTGATAAGAGGGCGGACGACGGACCATTTGTCGAGTTCTTGCCTATCATAAGGAGGGGGGCAACCGACAAGAGGAACTTCGTAAGAAAGGCAGTCAACTGGGCGCTGCGGCAGATTGGAAAGCGGAATGTGGCATTGAACGAGATGGCGCTCAGGACTGCGCGGGAGATTCAACAAATGAATTCGGCGAGCGCCAGATGGGTTGCTTCTGACGCCATTCGGGAGTTGACCAGCGAGGCAGTCCAAAACAGGCTTCGGCGATAAGGATCTAGGCGGGGCTAAGGCGTGGCCGTCAAGCTCTTCCCGTGGGAGGCACCCGCCTACCGGTGACCTGCTTTAGACACGGGGTCAGGTCTAGGGACCTGACACCCACGTAAAAGGGGCCATCCTCTGACTTCCTCCCGCCAGGGGAGGGAGAACCAACACCGTGTAGCCCTTGACAAGGTAGTGGACTAACCGCTATTGTTACCAATAACGATAATTATTATTAACAAATGACCAGGACAAGCAAGCAGAAAGAGGCTATTCTCAGGGTGGTGAGAGGTACCACGTCTCACCCCACGGCTGATTGGATTTACGAGGAGGTTAGGAAAGAGATACCCAATATTAGCCTGGGAACGGTGTATCGCAATCTGAGGGTATTATGCCGAGATGATGGGATCTTGCAGCTAGACCTTTGCGGTAGCTTAAGCAGGTTCGATGGCAGGCAGGACAATCACTACCATTTCAGGTGTGTAGAGTGCGGCCGGGTGTTCGATGTGGATGTGCCGGTAGATGAAGAGCTTGATAGGAGGGGCGGGCAGAGGACAGGCTTCACGATTTTGTACCATCGGCTTGAATTCCGCGGGCTATGTCGGGAGTGTCAGGAGAGGGCGTAGGAGTGCAACCAATAGAGTCTGTAGGAGGTAGTTCATGGCACAAGCTGTGATAACTCTGGATGAACAGCAGGTGATCAGGCTGGAGCAAGTTGTCATCGACCACGATGATAAAGGGGCATGGGAACTGCTGGCTGAGATAAGAGCTAAAGTCAAGGCGGCTCAAGATACTCGCTGCGGCATCGAGAAACTGAGGAGATAGCCTGTGGGGAAGGCGGTGGCAAACGAGGCGGTGGTTGGCCAACAGGATGATGCTAGGTTGCCATGGAGCATAAGCGGCGGTTTGCAGGCAAGAAGCTGCCGGGTTCTGGTGCCCGCCGCCTGTCAACACAACTAAGGAGGGTAAAATGGCACAACAGGTGAAGGTTTATTCTACGCCTACCTGCCCATGGTGCAAGAGAACGAAGCAATTCCTGGATGACAACAAGATTTCCTATGAGAACCTTGATGTTGCCAGCGATAAAGCTGCCCGCGATGAGATGATTACAATGTCAGGGCAGATGGGCGTGCCGGTTATTGACATCGATGGTGAGATAACACTCGGCTTCGACGAGAAATGGCTCAGGCAGAAACTGAACCTATAGGTCAGGACTGGGGGGAAATGTACGATTTGATGATCATTGGAGGCGGCCCTGCGGGGATGACCGCAGCCGTTTATGCAGCGCGGAAGAAGCTAAACACCTTGTTGCTCAGCAAGGATGTGGGCGGCCAAGTCAACTGGACACTGGGAATAGAAAACTACATGGGCTATCAGTTTATCGAGGGCCCCGAGCTGATTCATAAGTTTGAGGAGCAGGTGAAGCAATTTCCCCTGGATATGAAAATCGGGGAGGGAGTTAGCAGCGTGTCCCGAATAAGCCGAGGCTTCGAGGCTAGAACTGACAGTGGTGAAACCTATCGGGCCAAGGCAGCTATAATTGCCACCGGCAAGCGTCCCCGCCAGCTGAATGTCCCAGGCGAGGAAAGGCTGAAGGGCAGGGGGGTTACTTACTGCGCTATCTGTGACGGCCCTATGTTCGGCGGCATGAAGGTGGCTGTGATTGGGGGTGGTAATTCTGCACTGGAAGCTGCTGATGACATGGTAAAGGTCGCCGAGCATATCTATCTGGTCTCTGTGACTCCACTCACCGGCGACCAAGTTATGATCGACAAAGTAGAGGGTGCCAATAACCTGACCATGTTCCTGGAGCACGAGGTGGTGGAGATAACCGGAGACAAGTTCGTTGAGGGGATGAGAATACGGGACTTGAAAACCAAACGGGAAAGGGAACTTGAAGTCGGTGGTGTCTTCGTCGAGATCGGGCTTCTCCCTAACTCGGGGCCGGCGAAGGATGTAGCATCTCTCAATCGGCATGGGGAAATCAAGGTCAATTGCGGTAGCGAGACTGGTGTCCCAGGGCTCTTCGCCGCCGGCGATGTCACCAGTGTCCCGGAAAAGCAGATAGTGGTAGCTGCCGGTGAAGGGGCCAAGGCTGCTCTTCAGGCGCATCGCTACCTCCAGCGGCTCAGCGAATAAGCAAGATTCTAAGGAGGATTTGAAAATGTCTATTCTTTTCTCTGGTAGTGAACTTCTTGAAGTAGCTCTGGGCATAGAGAAGAACGGGGCGGCGTTCTACCAGGCCTTAGCTGACAAGACCAAGAACAAGGATGCCAAAGCCATCTATGATTATCTGGCTGGCGAGGAAAAGAAACATCTGAACACCTTTCAGAACATGCTGAACTCGGTGGGCAAATACCGGCCTCCAGAAGGCTATGGTGAGGAGTATATGCTCTACCTCAAGTCGTTGATTGACAGCGCAGTATTCACGGACGTCGCCTCTGCCCAAGAGAAAGCTGAGAAGGTATCCAGTGAAATTGAGGCCCTTGGCATTGGAATTCAGGCTGAAAAGGACTCCATTCTGTTCTATTTGGAAATGCAAAACCTTGTCAGCCCTCCGGACGGGAAGGTAGTCAGTACCATAATAGACGAAGAACGGGACCATCTGAGACAGCTTTCTGAGCTGAAACACAGAGTGCAGGAATCTAGATAGTTTCCGGGGAAAGTGGGGAGGCACGAACACATGCAAGGTGGTAAGGGATGAATGTGCGAACTAGACACTGTCTTTAGCAAACGGGGGAGTAACTATGCAGCTTGAAGGAAGTAGAACCGAGGAGAATTTGCGCAAGGCCTTTGCTAGAGAACTACACGCCCATGCTAACTATAGGTATTTCGCTTCGGCTGCCAAGGAAGTCGGCCTTGAACAGATAGCCGATATGTTTTCGGCAACGGCTGAAAACGAGGCTGAGCATGCCAAGCATGAGTTCAGCTTCCTCGGTGGTCATGGTGATACCGGGGTGAATTTGAAGTTGGCTATTGAGCGTGAGCATGAAGAGGCGACTAACCTGTATCCTGGGGCGGCGGAGGCAGCCGAGGAAGAGGGCTTTACCGAGATTGCTGATTTCTTCCGCAGGATAGGCAAGGTTGAGGAGAACCACGAGAAGAATTTCGCCGAGCTGGTGGAGACATTAGACAAAGGCGGAACCTATAAGGGAAGGACGGTGGGGCATTCGGCGCTTGAGATGGCACAGCTGATGCTGCCTCATCAGACTAATCCAGCCGGATTTGTACATGGCGGTGAGTTGATGAAGCTAATGGATAACGCTGCCGGTGTAGTGGCTGCCCGCCACAGCCGTGCTAATCCTGTGACTGCTAAGGTAGACAACATCAATTTCCGTAGCCCCGTGCATGTGGGGGATCTGGTCCTAATCCACGCCAAGGTCACTTTCACCAGCCGCTCATCTATGGAGGTGCAGATAAGAGTTGAGGCTGAGAACCTTCTCACCGGGGAGAGGCGCGATGCCCTGACGGCCTACTACATCATGGTGGTTGTGGATATTGAAGGGAAGTCCGTGGAAGTGCCGCCGCTCATAGTCAGCACCGAGGAAGAGGAAAGGCTCTTTAATGAGGGGTTGGCGAGATATCAAGCTCGAAAGGCCAAATCCGGAAAGTGAGAGGAGGAACGTGGATGGAAAATGAAAGGGGAGTCTACCTCGACTATGTTGCTGCCAACCCAGTACTGACTGAGGTGCTGGAGGCAATGCTGCCCTATTTGCGGGAAGACTATGGCAATCCTCAATCCCTTCATTCTTGGGGTGATGAAGCCAGGGAGGCAATAGATAAAGCTCGGGAACAGGTTGCCAGCCTCATCGGTGGTAGTCCTGAGGAGGTAATCTTTACCTCCAGCGGCAGCGAAACCAATAACCTGGCTATCAAAGGGCTGGCGCAAGCGCAGGTTGGCAAGGGGAAGCACATAATTGTCTCCGCCGTTGAGCACTTTTCGGTGCTTCATGCCGCCCGAACTCTGGAAAAGGCAGGCTTTGAGCTCACCATGGTGCCGGTCGACAAATACGGGCTGACTGACCCCGATGAGGTAGCAAGGAGTATCAGAAAGGACACAATACTTGTGTCCATCATGCATGCCAACGGAGAAGTAGGCACTATCCAGCCTGTCGCCGAGATAGGCAAGAAAGCAAAAGAGTCTGGAGTGCTCTTCCATACGGATGCTGTCGCCAGCACCGGAAATATACCAGTAGACGTGAAAGGGTTTGGGGTGGACGCCTTGAGCCTGGCGGGGAACCAGTTTTATGGTCCCAAAGGGTCTGGCGCTTTATGGGTGCGCAAGGGGCTGCGTCTCATTCCATTGATCGATGGAGGCGTACAGGAAGGCGGGCGACGACCTGGTACGGAGAATGTACCGGCTATCGTTGGCTTGGGCAAAGCTGCCGAAATAGCCCAACGAGAGATCCCTTCGCGGGGAAAGAAGTCGT
>JADHWZ010000129.1 GCA_016783225.1 Dehalococcoidia bacterium
TATTCAATGACCAGGCGTGGGGGATGATTAAACATGGCCAGGAACTAGTCTATGGGCCTGAGCGAGTGGTGAGTTCAGAGCTGGGCGTTGTCCATTATGAGAAGGTGGTTGAAGGCCTGGGTGGTTATGGTGAGCTGGTAGCAACGGATGACGAAATCGTACCAGCTATAAGGAGGGCGATGGATTCTGGTAAGCCTGCGTGCGTCAATGTTCTAACAGACCCAACGGTCACCAGCCCGGCAACTCTGTTGTTGGTTGGCGGCCTGACCACGGAGTAGGATATGAAAGCCCTGCAGTTCTCTGTGTCAGTTCCGCAGTTCGCTGCCTTGAAGGCATTGGGGAGCATAGCCAAGCGGCTTTACTATGATGGCCCCCTTGCGACAATGCGGCTTGTTGACATTCCGGAGCCGACATTGCCTTCCTCCGACTGGGTGAAGGTCAGGACATTCCTGTGCGGGCTGTGCGGAAGCGATGTTAACCTTGTTCTTCTGAGGGAGTCGCCAACATCATCCCCCTTTACCTCGTTTCCCTGCACCCTGGGCCATGAGCTGTGCGGTGAGGTCGTAGAAGTTGGCAGCAACGTTAATGGGGTCAAAACGGGAGATGTGGTTACTATTGCTCCGCATCTGAGCTGTGCCACGAGAGGCATTGAGCCTGAGTGCAGAGGCTGTCAGATGGGTAGGCCGGGCAATTGTGAGAACTTCGCCGAGGGTAACCTGTCGCCAGGCATGTTCATTGGGATATGCCACGATACCGGCGGAGGCTTTGCACCGTACCTGGTGGCACATGAGAGCCAGGTTTTCAAATTGCCTCGCGGAGTGTCTCCCGGGGAAGGTGCCATGATAGAGCCGCTTGCAGTAGCCCTGCAGGCGGTGCTTGACAACATGCCTCAAAAAGACGAGCAAGTTCTTGTTATCGGGGGTGGTGTCATAGGCAACCTTATTGTCCAGTCGATGCGTGCGCTTGGGCTAGACTGTTCTATTACGGTGGCAGAGCCCTCAGCATTCCACGCCGAGCTGATATCCAAGGCAGGTGCCGACCACCTGATTAGAGACGGTGACATCTTGAATCAGGCGAAGTACATCACGGGGGCTCGGGCATACAAACCTCTGATTGGGAAAGAGATCCTCATGGGTGGGTTCTCTAAGGTCTTTGATGTTGTAGGCAGTACCGAGACACTTAACACCAGTATGAGGGTACTGACGATGGGTGGGGTATTGAGCGTGGTGGGGATTGGCACGGATGCCATGACCGACCTCACGCCCCTCTGGCTCAAGCTCCAGACCATAAAGGGCGTCTTTACCTACGGGTATATTGAGGTGCGGAAGAAAAGAAAACACATTTTTGACATAGCTATTGACTTGGTGAAGAAAAAAAAGGTTCACCTCGAATCCATGGTAACCCACACGTTCTCAATTGAAGACTACAAAGAGATGATTGAAATCAACTTGGACAAAGGGAAGCACAAGGCATTGAAGACAGTGGTCTCATTCAGTTAGCGGGCACGGTGTATGGAGTGGAGAGATGAAGGAGAGATCGGGGCGAAATGATTGCAGTTCGTAGGGCAACGCGAGAAGATGAAGGTCAGGTGATCGCGCTCCTCAATCAGTTTCCGCCATCTGACCAGGTAATTGGCGACTCTCCCGCTGTCGGCGTCACCTTTCGGCAAGTGGTTGAGAGCCCGGAATTAGGATCCATCCTAGTTGCTGAGGATGGAGGTGATATCATAGGCGTCATTACTTTGTCCTACCCTACAGCGATCCGCTGTGGTGGGTTGTACACTTGTGTCGAAGAATTTATCGTTGGGGAGCAGGCGCGGGGGCGAGGGGTAGGAGGCAGACTTCTTCAAGCAGCGATTGATGAGGCTCGCGAGAGGGGTTGCTACGAGATTCAGGTGAACAATCCCAGTGATTTGGGTTATCCAGTGTATCTCCGTCATGGATTGACAACTATTGGTAGACACCTAAGGATGCAGCTAGCACGCTAAAGCATCTGGGATAATAGAGAACAACTACACCGGAGTTCTGCGTCTTACACGGGGAAGCGTCTGCTTAGGAACCTACTGTAATCCATGGATGCACTTGGAGGTGATCATGGATGTAGTGGCGAAGGGGCTTACCGTCATTTCTTGGCAGACATCTTGCGGACGCTGTTTGACTTGCATTTGGGGCAGGCCCTCTCCTTGATTCCCTGCTTGTGCTCTGCCGGCACGGGATATTCATAGCCGCAATGAAGGCACTTCAACGAGTCTCCCCCTGGTTTGGATGCCTCCGCTGGCTCGGCGTCTACCTTCTGTTCAGCCTTGGGGGCCTTGGGTGACTCTGCGGTACTAAGCACCTCTTTGGTACGCTCGATTTCTTTCGGGGTGACCTTGCCTCGCATGTCTTCCAGGCTGCGCATAATATGAGCGAACCTGGGGCCCTCAGCAGCGCTGATCCATTCTAGTTGGAGCCGTTCTGGCCTGATGCCCAATTTATCCATTCGATTCCACATTCTGTCGGCGCGTCTCATCGTCCAGTGGTTGGCGCTGATATAGTGGCAATCTCCTATATGACATCCTGAGAGCAACACCACCGGAGCACCCAGGCTGAAGGCGTGCCACATGAAGCTCTCGTCCACTCGGGCGCTGCACATTAGTCGGATGAAGCGGTTGTTGGGAGGATATTGGGACCGTGATACGCCCGCGAGGTCACTGGCGGCATAACTGCACCAGTTGCACAGAAAGGTTATTATTTTCTGCTCAGGCTCTTGCTGAAGGGCGGCGCTTATCTGGGCCAGTATCTGTTGATCCTCGAAATGCCGAATGGTCATGGCTCCAAAGCGGCACTCTGCGGCACAGGCACCACAACCAGCACAGGCGGCTTCAATTACATGTGCCCCGGTCTTGGCCTTAACATCCACTTCGATGGCCCCATACGGGCATACCCGGGCACACACACCACAGGAATTGCATTGCTCGAGGTCGACCACCGCTTTGACGGCGTCGCCCCGCACGGTGCCTGAACTCAACAGGATTGAACTCCTGGCTACGGCCGCGCCAGCCTGAGTGACGCTGTCCTTGATGTCTTTGGGGGCTTCGACGGAGCCGGCGAAGAATATGCCGGGTGTGGGCGCGTCTACCGGCCTGAGTTTGGGATGTGCTTCCATCACAAAGCCGTCTGCGGTCTGAGAGATATTTACTATGCTGGTGAGATGTTTCAATTCGTCGCTGGGCTGCAGTCCCACGGATAACACCACCATATCCAGCTCGTGTTCTTCTACTCTGGACGTGGTGGTATTCTCTACCCGCAGCTTGAGATTCTTGGTGTCGGAGTCTTCGGTTACTTCACCCGGCAGGCCGCGAATATAGTGCACGCCGGCCTCTTTGGAACGACGGTACAGGTCCTCAAATCCTTTGCCGAAGGCGCGGATATCCATGTAGAAAACGTAGATTTCAGTGTCTGGATAGTGCTCATTTATGAGGAGGCTGTCCTTGATTGTATTCATACAACATACATTGGAGCAGTAGGGATTGCCGCGGTTATCAGTCCGCGAGCCTACGCACTGAATGAAGCCGATACGTTTCGGAATCTGGAGGTCAGACGGCCGCAGCAGTCTGCCGTCAGTTGGACCACCACCGCATATCAGTCTTTCGAACTCAATGGTGGTGATGACATTGTCAAAACGCGTGTAGCCATATTCGTCCAGAGCAGTGGGATCGTAGATATCCATGCCCGTGGCCACGATGACCACACCCACGTCAATCTCAACTAGCTCATCCTGCATATTTAGGTCGATGCAGTCCTTTTCGCAAACATCGATGCATTTGCCACAGGTTATGGGGTTGTTCCCCAAACACTGTTCCATGTCGATAACGTAGGCAGATGGCACTGCCTGAGGAAACGGGATGTAGGCAGCTTTACGTGAAGAGAAGCCTTGCTCGAACTCGTCAGGTACGACCACAGGACATACTTCAGCACACTTGTCACAGCAGTTGCACTCCGTCTCGTCAACATAGCGGGCCTTTTTGCGCACTCGTACTTTGAAGTTGCCGACATATCCGGATATTCCCTCTACCTCGCTGTAGGTGATGAGCTTTATGCGAGGATGTCGTCCCACGTCCATCATCTTAGGGCCGAGCACACATATCGAGCAGTCCATGGTCGGAAACGTCTTGTCCAGCCGGGCCATAATCCCCCCGATGGACGGCTGCTTCTCAACCAGGTAGACCTGGTGGCCAGCATCGGCCAGGTCCAGGGCCGCCTGTATGCCAGCTACTCCTCCCCCTATCACCAGTGCGGCGTCGGTGATTGGTATGGTTGTCTCCTCCTGCGGTTGAAGTAGTGTTGCCTTGGCCACGGCTATCTTGACGATATCTGTGGCCTTCTTTGTGGCTGCCTCTCTATCATGCAAGTGTACCCAGCTACACTGCTCGCGGATATTGGCCATCTCCAGGAGGTAGGGATTAAGCCCGGCTTCGGCGACGCAGTTGCGGAAAGTTGGCTCATGCATCCTGGGACTGCAGGAGGCTACCACCACACGGTTGAGATGATACTCGCCAATGTATCTCTTTATCTCCTCTTGGCCAGGGTCGGCGCAGGTATATTTGTTTCCCACCGCCACCACGACGCCCGGAAGCTCCTCGGCCGCTTTCCTCACCTCCTCGCAGTCAACCGAACCTGCTATGTTAAGCCCGCAGTCGCAGACAAAGACACCTATCCTTAGTTCCTCTTGCATCAACTAGCTTGCCTCCTCTGACGACAACGATTGAGCTGCGAGGTCGAATATGTCTTGAATCTCAATCTGGCAGACGTCATTGTTTTCTGCGTTCTTCTGGGCACACTTGAGATGTATCTGGCATTTGGGGCAGGCGGTAACCAGGATATCAGCTCCGGTAGCTGCCGCCTGCGCCAGGCGCTCTTTCTGGATTTGTCTGTTGACGGAGCCACAGTGTACCCAGGGGCTGGCGCCACAACACAGCGCCTTCTCTCGGCTGTCAGCCATTTCAATCATTTCCAGGCCATCGATCGAGTGCAGTATGGAACGCGGCTGGTCAAATATCCTCGAATATCTTCCCAGTGTACACGGGTCATGATAGGTCACCTTTTGCTGGTGGTCACCTAGAACCAATTGCCCACTCTCAACAAGCTGGGCTAATACCTCGGTAGCATGCGCAACGTTGATATTCCAGTTCTCAAGGAAGTTGGGATAGTCCACCTTGAGGGTGTAGTAGCATTCCGGGCAGTTGGTGATGATCTTCTTTATGCCTCGCTTGCCAAACTCGCTCATGTTGGCCTGGGCCAGAGCCAGGAATCCCTCCGCGTCTCCTTGTAGAAGCAGGTCGCGCCCGCAGCAACGTTCATTGGGTAAGATGGTAAATGGTATCTGAGCACGGTTCAGCAATCTGAGGGCTCCCTTTGGCCCTTCAACCGTCTTCACGCCCAGGTCGTTGAATAGGACGTCGAAATAGGGCGCGCAGCCGACAAAGAAAGCTGTATCGCTCTGCTTCTGCACCTTGATGTCTTTTGGAAGCCAGTCCAGCCGGTTCTGTCTGATCTGCTTGTGGGCCATCATATGCATAATTGCCTGAGGGGTTCCGCCATGACTGCATTGTACTTCAGTCCCCTCCGCCAATGCCGCATATCTCAGATACCTGATGAAGTCAGTGAATCCCACATTGTAGTTGCAGCGCTCCATGCACATATTGCAAGTGATGCAAGACCAGATTCTCTCGTCCACGGGGCCGCGGCCATTTTGACTCAGAGTGTTCTGTACTATAAGGCGAGGATTGAACTCCGGGTCGTATCGAGCTACAGGACAGACCACAGTGCATTTGCCGCAATCCAGACAGAGGCGGATCCTGGTATTTTCGGTAACGTTTTGGAAGTCGAACACTTACCTACATCCCTCAATAACAAGTCAAGAAGTGACTAGACTTTAGCATGCTGGGCGGGCCTGGAACGTATGAGCTTGGAACGCTTGGACGGTGGTATTCGGTCGATCTCTTCCATTAGCTTGTTTACCTCGCCAACAAATC
>JADHWZ010000130.1 GCA_016783225.1 Dehalococcoidia bacterium
CCGATCTGGCCGTACCAGCGAATGCGCACTTTGTCCTTCTTGAAGTCGCCAGACTCTGATCTAATGTACTGGTCAAGATCAGGAGTATCGAAATACAGGCTGTTGACCTGGCTTTCAGGGTATTCGCTATCTGGGCGGCAGACCTGCCGCAGCAAAGTGTGGGCAAAGCCAATACTCCTGGGTAGTACAAAGAACTTCCGCTCGAACCTTTGAGGTAGCTCCTCAGTCTCGGCGGTTGCCTCGTCTATATGTGCATCAGCTACCTGTTCTATTTCCATTCCCCCTCCCGGTGCTTCACTTGTGCACCGCCCTCGATCAATCTATGGGCCCAGTTCATAGTCTTCTGGGTTCAGCCCAAGCTCTTCGACTATAGATCTTGTTCTTTCATAGAAATACTCTCTTACACTGCCCGGTACGTCTTCGTCATTCCTCATTTCTTCCCCTTCGTCCATGTCATTATCAAGATAAGGCGCATATAGAGAGTGCAGCAAATCATATTTTTTCTTGTACTCACTATAAACAAACAGTTCGTTTGCAGGAGTAATAAAGTCCTGCAGATGCTGTTCATATATCTGTCGATATTCTTCTATCTCAAAGATATTCTCAACAAGAGGAGAATGATACACCCTGAAGTTATCGAAAAACGATCTGGGCATTCCCGACGTAATTGCCATGAGGTCATTAACATGGTTTGACCAATCATAAATTCCAGTGGATGGGATGTAAAACCGTGCCGCTCCTTTGAATCGGACCTCCATCGGTAGCAGTCCTTGCCCCAGGGCCATGTCATAATCAGAGGTAATAAACTCAATTCTGCCCTCGTTACTGAAATACAGGTGGTAGTTATTGCCTATTGTCCAGTAATCATCCCATTTCCCCAGAAGCACGTTCATTGCCTGATACCTCAAAAATCTATCCACCTCAAAACTAGCATCCAGATACTCTTTTAGTTTATCTCCTCTCAACGTATCGAGATTACGTATGAAGTCTAACAATACGGTGTGGTCTGCCTCATCTTCATTTGTTTTCAGATCGTAAGTAGGCCTATAGTGTGTCTCCCAATCCTTTACTCCGATAATTCGGGGCTCTTGGGAGAAAAGCCCTATATTTTTTAGATACATGGGTTCTAAAGTTGCTGGACCGGAATCACCGAACAGGCATTTATATAGATTTCCGTCGTTGTTTTCCCTACCATATCTTGTTGTCAAAAACGACTGATCAACGGGCTCTATGAGTGTATAGATGCCAAAATAATGCTTTGTTCCATCAATAGTTATGGTCAATGTTGCAGAACCTGTCCTTGAAGTATATGCTCCGGCTCTGTTCATAAGATCATAGCAGAATAATTCCCTTATCTGTGACACATCCTCCACAACACCCCATTGAGCAGATCCACTCATAGGCCATCTGAGGTTCAATGTTCTCAGTCCACAGAATCTCCTGGCTCTCCTTTCTGCGTACTCGTCTGTTCCTTCCTCGAGAGCGAAGGGCTCATTGAATCTCACTTTGAAATGCGTTCTATGGAAGTTGCCCTCATCATCCTGGGGAATAATTCGGGAGACATTCCCCTTTGTCCTGAATCCTACTTCCTCAATTACTGCATCACCAGCCGGACCCTTATACACAAAATCCGCTTTTCGATAGTTACCAGTCCTCGGCCAGCCCTGGGGATCTTCCTCTGCATAATCCTTCATATCCTGAATAAGACCATCCCATTCTTCCTGTGTAATGACAATCTCCAGTTCATGTAGATTTCCTTGAGTAAATAGCGCTTCATACCCCTCGGGACTGGATTCAATTGTATTGTCTTCGCCGTGAGGTTGCGTGCCTGCGTCGCCGCAACCTCCAAAAGTAAGCAATATCACTGCCAACAGCAAAACAGACAGTATTTTTCTCATGGAATTTGTCTTCTCCACAAACAATTGCAGAAAAAGATAACTCATTTTCCCCCAGGAAAGCAACATACAACAAAATAGAGTTTGTAGGTATTCTTCCGATCTATGGTAGAAAAGGCAAGATAGGCTTTTGGTGATTTGGATATTGTTTAGGATTTCGTGCTTCGGATTTCGTGCTTGATCCTGGTTGGGATTGTGGGCAGCTATTTGGAGCGCTGCATACAGCGAAATGCCCAGGCATGGATCGCTCTTGCCCCGAGGGATCACCCTTGTCTAGAAACCCTTGCCCTCTCCCTTACTGCAGAACCTGATAACCTCGGCAAAGTTGTTAATCTTGGCCAGGTTGTTGGTCTCCAGGAAACCGTCGTAGGTGAGGTTGATCCAGGGCTTACCGTGTGCGGCGCTGAACTTCTCGGACATGGCAGCCACAATCCCTCCTGGCATACAGCCGTGGGGCATGACCGATATTACGCCGGCGAACTCGGGATTCTCCATCCACTCAACACCCACCCCTATGCTCATGACTGCCTCACTGCCACATCGTGGTGACAGATATCGACTGGAAATCGACAGTATTTCCTTTGTGGAAGGCTCTCTGGTATCAAGCAGTTCAGCGAAATTGGCAGCTACCGAATTCTCAGCCCGTTTTTGCCATAGCTGCCTCAAGTAACCGGTCACAATCTTTTTCAGTTGCCTGTCCCTGAAGCCGTCCTCAATTTTCCGGTGTGTAAGGTACTTAAACCACTCTCCGATCGGCGATACGATAACCTCAAGTCCTGCCTTCTCGCACTCTTTCACCAGATTGCTATTGCTGAAGGTGTTAGACCGCAGGAAAATCTCGCCGTTGATGCCTACAATTGGCCTTCTGGGCTTTTCGGGGTCGATCAGCGACTTGAATTCAGCGGTGGCATCTCTCAAAACGTCATCGAAAGCTTCCCTGCGGCGGATGCGGTCGACAAGTCT
This sequence comes from Dehalococcoidia bacterium, assembly GCA_016783225.1. Next base: position 2,859 of record JADHWZ010000130.1, read on the forward strand.
GGCCACGTATTTGCTGAAGAGGTCGTCTGTTGCTCCTGGTGATTTTTCGTAGGGTCGAGTCCGCCAAACAAGCCTTTGCAGGTAGTCCATAGCGACAACACTCTTCCAGGCCAGTCTCTCGAACGCTGAGCCAAGGTTGAAATCGCTGTAGGCAGTATTTGACACGGTGGTCCGTATGGTAAGGTCGAAGCCAATCTCCCTGAGTATCCTGCTTTGCTCTACCGCGTATTTCCCAAAGCGGCAAGGCCCAAAGGCGCTGGCCATGAAACCCTCAACATCTTCTGGATCGACGCTGCCACCGTTGCCTTCATAGTAGAACCTCATAAAGTCGCCCAGGGTAACACGATATGGCAGGCACTCCTTGCCTGATGTCATCTTGTTGCTGTAAAGGAGGTTCCTCTCGTCTGCTTCAGGGAGTACGATTACTCTAACTCCAAAGGCTTCCATTGCTGCACCAAGCGCCTCGGCATGAGAAGCCATCCGTGGAATCAGTATGACTTTCTTGCTTGAGTCGAGAGCAACCGGTGCCGTCCGGTATATGTTCTTCTGGGTTGGAATGAGGTGCGATTTGGATGAGTGGGCGAAGGCCTTGATGGTGTCTACAAAGGCTTCGAGACGGGTGATAAGGCCAGCCTCGGCTGCGTGCTCGTCGATCTCCAGTTCACCCAAAGGCTTGTTGCCCATGATATCCGTCACAATGTTGAGTATGAACGAGTTCGGACCACAGCCAAAATTCGTTAGCGCTAGACCATATAGCAGCGGGTCTTGTGCCGTTATGGCTGCACCAGCTATATGTTTGCTTTCGTACAACCAATAAGGTCGGTCTGAATATTGTCTAACGTTCACTGAGTCCAGCGGCAGGAAGTCGAGGGGTATCGGTACTACACCAAGCTTAGCCAGCTCCTCAGATATGCCAAGATTCGCTCCTGAATCCTGTGACATGTAGGACCGGGCGAAAACCACTACACCTAACTGGTTGTTCTGGTGAATCTGCTGTAGCAGCTTCTTCCCCTGCTCTACCAGTGCTGTCTCAAATTCTCGCTGAGTTCTGATGCCAGCGGCGGCAGCCCTCTTGCCTTGCCTCTTGGTGAACCCCATTTGTTTAGCCGCATCCGCCAGGTTGTTTATCACCTCAGCATCGCCTCTGCTGAAGTCAATCACTGGTATTAGCAGTTGCGGTTCAAGATCGAGGACCTGCTTTATGATGAAGGGCGATGCTTGAACCAGGGGGCAGGAGTATTTCTGGTTCTCATCCCCTTCTTTTAAGCCCAGTCGAATAGCGCAGGGATAGAGAATGTAGTCAACTTCGTTGAGGCTGGCCACATGGCCGTGTAGTAGCTTGACGGGAAAGCAACTGTCGGTATAACTCAACTCTGTAGCCTGCTCTATGATGTGTTTGTTGGTTTTGCTGGAAAGGACGACCTTGGCCCCAAGTGCGTTGAGAAAGCCGATAAGCAACGGGGCGTAATCATATACCAGGAGTCCCCTGGGGATGCCTACCGAAGGCTTGCCGTCACTTTCCCTGTATTCCTTGAGAAGCAGCTTCTCCCGTACGTCAAAGGCGGTTTCTAATCTTTCCCCGCTGGTGGTGCTGTCATAGCGATCGCACCTGCTGCCGTAGAATGTGGCCGATTCGCCAGGTATTTCCAGGCGACTTATGGTGCAGTTGTTGTCGCATCCCTTGCAGGTAAAAGTGGTGAGTTTGTGATTGCTGTCGACCACATTCTGAAACCCTTTGAACTTCGAGGCCTTGCCTGCCATCTCCTCTTTTGCCAGCAGCGCTGCACCTATAGCCCCACTTACTTCCTTATGTTCCGGTACGATGATTGACCTTTCTTGCAACGCCTCTCCAAAAGCAGAGACAACAGCATCATTGTAGAATACTGCACCGGTCAGTATCACCTTTTCGCCCAGTTTTCTTGTTTCGACAACCTTGGAAAGATAGTTTCCGGCAATCGAGTTGGCCAAGCTAGCTGTTATGACCTGAAGTGGCATACCTTCTTGCTGGGCTGAGGCCACTGCTTGTTCCATAAAGGCAGCACATCTCGTTCCCAGGTCAATGGTGTATGGGGCCTTGAACGCCAGATCGGCAAATTCACCATTTTGAACGTGAATACCAAGTTGCTCAGCCAGTTCATCAATGAAGCTGCCGGTTCCAGCGGCGCACGCCTTATTCATGTTATAATCGACGACAACACCATTCCGCTTGATAACCAGCTTCGAGTCCTGCCCACCCACCTCAATAATGTCTGCTTCGGGGTCCAGCTCTGCTGCAGCTCTTGTCTGTGCAGTAATCTCATTCCTTATCAAGTCTGCACCAATAAAGCTGCCAATTAAGTATCTCCCTGAGCCGGTAACACCCACGCCGGCTATGCTGGCATTATCAGCCACATCTTGTATCAGGTTTTGAAAGACCTCCTTTACAGCATCAATGGGCCTTCCTGCGGTCATTAAGTAGTTCTTTGCTACGACACTTTTGCCTGCCTCGTCCATTATCACTGCTTTGGTGCTGGTCGAGCCAACATCGACCCCGAGATAGCCTGTAAAGGGTTTCTCTATTTTGGATGGCACCCAGTGGCTATCTGGCAGAGTGCCTTTCTCGAGTGGCGGCGTTTCAAAATAGAACTGCCTCGTCTCATCTTGGGGTAGAGCAGTTACGGTTGAATTCCTGCCGGATTCTTTTGCCAGTAGGGCTGCTCCCAAAGCCTCGATGTGAAAGTAGTTTTCAGGGACGGCGATATCTAATTGATAACCATTTCTGGCTGAGAGCACCTCTTTGAGAGACTTTAATATGGCATTGTTTGCAGCAACGCCACCAACGAAATAGATTGGTTCCTCGAAAATTCCTTTCTTGAGAGAGGCGACCATTCGAGATACGCTGCCGCAGAGGGCGTAGAGCATTGCCTCAAGTGGAACGCCCTTCTGCTGAAGATGGATAAGGTCAGTCTTGGCAAAAACGCTGCACCTGGCGGCTATCCTTGGAGCGCTGCCTTCAAACTCCAGTGCCTGACGAGAAAGGTCTTCCAGGCTGATTCCAAGCCTGTATGCCTGTTGCTCCAGGAACCTTCCAGTACCTGCGGCACAAAGAGGGTTTGAGGCTACCTTCCAGGGCTTTCTCAGACCATCCTCCAGTGCTATGACGAAGGAGCTCTG
>JADHWZ010000131.1 GCA_016783225.1 Dehalococcoidia bacterium
AGTTCCACACCTAGTTCCCTTTGCCGCTGTGCCAGAACATGAAGCAGACACACCGAGTCAGCACCTCCTGACACAGCCACCACAAGCCTGTCGCCGGCTGAAACGAGACTGTGCTCTTGAATGAAACCAATGACCCTCTGTTGCAGGGTGTTGTCGTTCTTAGCCAAATCTAACCCTCTCGTAGATGACACACATCGCCCAATGAGACCAAGCAAGTACGCGTTTCTCTGAACTCGAGTACGCTGACGCTGCCATTCTGCACTCTGATTCGCTCTATATTGGTCAGCGGCCACCCCAGGGCTTTGCAGATGGCGACCACGGTGACAAAATAATGGCTGGCCACTACCACTGTTCCCTGATCATGTTTGCTCACTATTCGCTGAATAACCGACCAGACCCTGTTTGCCACATCGATTACGCTTTCGCCGCCAGGCATTTTCTCTGAGCCTTGCCCCTGCCGCCAGCGGAGCAAAAACTGGCTAAACGTGGTGCCGAGTTCAACTATAGACCGCCCTTCAAGGTCACCGGCATCAATCTCCCGCAAGTCAGGTTCAACTTGCACTTCCAACTGATGGTGGCTGGCAATAGCCTGGGCTGTATCGAGAGCACGCTTTAACGGACTGGAGTAAATGGCGCTGATCTCCATTCCCTTCAGCGATAGCCCCACGCCCTCCGCCTGTTTTCTCCCTACCTCGCTTAACTCGGTGTCACTGGTGCCACCTTGAATTTTCCGTTCCTGATTCCAAACGGTTTCACCGTGCCGTACTAAGACAAGCCTGATGGGTCACCTCCTCAAGAAGTGTCTGCAAGATAGCGACGAGCCAGATTCACTCGCCTGGCATAACAGGGATGGTCATAGAAAAAGAACTCCACCCACCTGCTGGGCTGACCCACACTGAGATTCTGGTCGGTAAGCTTGCTCATCGCTGTCACGAAAGCTTGTGGCCTAGCCGTCAGCTCCAAAGCCGTCTCGTCGGCGGACGTCTCCAAATGACGGCTGTACGCATTAATCAGCGGCGCCACTATCAGCGCAAAGGCAGCCAAAGACAGAACCAGCAGCGGGAAAGCTGCTACATCGGCAATCCCTTGAAAGCCCAGAGCGCCAACACTGGCTTTCAAAACTAAATCGGCCAAACAGAAAGCCAGCAGAACCACGACAGCCTGAACAGCAATGAGTTTTGGGATATCTCGATGGAGATGGTGCCCCAACTCGTGAGCCAATATCACCTCTACTTCCTCATGGGAGTACTGGTCAAGTAGAGTATCACTGAGGATGATGCGCCTGGTATTGCCCAGACCGGCGATCATGGCATTAGCCGTAGTGCCTTTGCTACTCAGGTCTATGGTGAATACACCGCAGACCTGAGTCCGTGCCCGCTTGGCCAGATTGGCAAGCCTTTCATTAAGCTCCGCGTCATCCAGAGGCTGCAATTTGAAGAAAAGCGGCAGGAGCAAGGTGGGTGTTAGGCGAGTCAGCAGCAGCGTAAGCAACAACAGCACAACGCTGGCCCAAAGCCACCAAGTATCCGGCACACGGTCCAACAACCAGTAGAGGGCTAGGACTATCCCCAAACCCAATACGATGCCCAGCGCTGAGGCCTTGGCTCCATCAGCCAGCCAGCCCGTGAACTTCTGATTCGATAGACCGTAGCGACGGGGGAGGACAAAGCCCTGGTAATAGGTCAGCGGCAGTGTGATTATCCCTAGGCCAATCGCCAGGAAAACGAAATACAGGGCTGATGCCCACGGTTGAGGAAAAGCCAGGAGATGGCTCAGTCTGGCCGAGACACCGCCAAAGACAAGTATCAGCAACAGAGCGCCGACTACTGCCAGCTCAACGAAAGATAGCCACCTTGTAAGCCTGGCATACTCCTTGGCCAGCTCTTGACGCTTAGCATCCAGGGAAGAGTCAGCTAGCTGCATCCCTCAACAAGACCCGGGTCAGTTCAAAATCAGGTTGGTGCGGTGGATGGACTTGGGGCGCTGTGAGAAACCGAGAGCTTTAGCCACCTGCTCCGGCCTGCCGGTGCCTCTAGCATCACAGCGCAGTTTCATTCCCAGGACACACAGGGCATCCTGGTAATCAATAAGCCAAAGGAAGTCTACCAGGGCACGCAGATCATAGTAGCGAGCGCCTGTGTCTCTGAAATGGTGCCACGGTAGCTCCTTGACTGAAAGTAAAGACCGTATAGCTGCCTGCACTTCCTGAGTTCCATCCCCCGTGTCTATCTCGACCTTGTATTCGGCAAAGCGAACCTGGGATTGAAGTGACGGAACATTGAGTCCCACTGGCCAGGCCTCCAGCAAATCGAGGCCATCAGGCAGCTGTCTCTTCGCCTGAGCGACGAGTGAGTGCGGCGATGCCCAACGGGACAAGAAGACATCCATGAGCTCAGCCTGGCTGGTTACACCTACTGATAGAGGAGCTGCTAGTGAGATTCGCGGATGAGGAGTGAAACCTTCGGAATAGGCTAGAGGCAGCCCAGCCCGGCGTAAGGCCCTCTCCCAAAGCCTCATCAAATCCAGATGTGAAAGGAACTTCAGCTCTTCACCGCGACCGAACCTAAGGCGCAGGCGTTGCATCCTTTTCCTTGGTCACCAGAATTCTCTCGATCTTCCTGTCGCGCATTTCAAGTATGGCCAGCGTCAGGCCTTTGTACCTCAGTTGCTCGCCCTGCTTTGGAATGCGGCCCAGGTGACTGAGAATAAACCCAGCTACGGTCTCATAGTCACCGGAAGGCAGGTCCAGACCCAGCTCCTCATTGGCTTCTTCCACCCTGAGTCCGCCATCGACCTCGAAGGTATTAGCGTCAATAGTCACGAAGTCCTCTTCCCTGCCAGCCAGTTCGTCACCAATGCTACCCATGATCTCTGCGGTCAGATGCTCCAAAGTGGCTATGCCAGCGACACCCCCATATTCATCTATGACCACGACCATACGGTAGTTGTTGTCCCTCATCTCAGCCAGAAGCTTACCCAGAAGCTTGGTTTCAGGCACGTAGTAGATCGGCCGCACCAGCCCGTCAATAGGGCTGTCGGTATCCAACGAGTTGTTGGCTTGGGCCATAAGTACATCCTTGATGGATAGCACTCCGATCACACTATCGGGAGTCCCTCTGTAAACAGGGAACCGCGAGAAAGGAGACTGACGATAAACGTCGAGGAATGCAGCCAAGGTCGTCCCCTCCTCCAGCCAGGTGATCTCCGTTCGCGGCTGCATTACCTCCTTAACCGGTCGGTCGGCGAATTCAAAGGCCTTCTGGAGCATCTCAGCTTCGTCCTCCTCCCACACCCCTTCAGCCTCGCCCACAGTAATGGCAGTGCGAATCTCCTCCTCGGTCACTACCTTCTTGCTCTCTTCTGTCTCGGCTACCATTCTGGTGAAGCTCAAGCCAATATGGTCCAAAACCCATACAAAGGGGTAAAGAACCCACATTATCAGTTCAACGGGGCCAACATAAAACGAAGCGACGCCCTCGGCATGGTGCGCCGCAAAAGTCTTGGGGATGACCTCACCCAGAATCAAGATGAGTGTGGTCACGCCTACAGTAGCGACCAGAGCTCCCCAGGCCGGGCCAACAGCGGTAACTGCCATCATCGTCCCCAAAGCCGCTGCCGCCACATTGACCAGATTGTTGCCCAGAAGGATAGCTGCCAGCAGTCTGCTTGGCTGCTCGGTCAGCTTCTCGAGCCGCTTAGCCCTCTTCTTCCCCATGCTCACCAAATGCTTGACCCTGAGCCTGGGCAAAGAGACAAAGGCCGTCTCAGCGCTGGAGAAGAACGCGGACAACCCCAGACAGATGACGAAGAGTATTATGTATAGACTACTAACGTTTTCCATATACTGCCCAACCGAACATTCGGCTGGGCCGTTCAATACCATCATAACATTGGCCATTCGTGGTGTCAAAGAAGGGCCGCAAGGCCTTTCGCTAACCGTGCGTTTTGCCACCGCTCTGGGTGCTGGGCTACCGGTGACGGCTGGCGGGGACCCATTGACGCTGGGTCACCTGTCCGCCGGCGACTGACACGTAATCATCGTGAGACCCTTCGCTGGCGCTCAGGGTGACACCGGGCAGGTCAGGTCTGGGGACGTGACACCCACGCGAAGATGTTTCCCGTGCCAGTCACCCGCCTACGGGCGATGGTTAACGGGAACCCGTTGACACTGGGTGACCTGTGGTGTGACTCCCGCGCGAAAGGCGGATCGAAAGCCAAAATGACAAGTCAACTAGACACCTACACGCGCCGGTGGTATGATGCGAGGCGATGCCAAGCACCCGATCATGACAGGCAAGACCTGCAATTGGCCCGGTGCTGAAGGCGCAGCGGCCCTGACGGAGGAACATGATGGTAGTCTTCTGGATTGCATTCTATGTGCTTTTACCTGCCCTGGTGATTTATCTCTGTCACAAGTATCGCTGGCTCGACAAGGTTGGCACGGTGGTAGTCTGCTACGTTGTCGGCATAGCGGTGGGCAACGTGGGTATCTTGCCCGAGAACATGTTTGAGGTGCAGGACCTGCTCATGACCCTGACCATACCCATTGCGCTGCCTCTTATCTTCTTTTCCATCGACATCAGAAGATGGTCGCGGCTGGCCGGTAAGTCCATACTTTCCTTCGCACTGGCGGCAGTGGCGGTGGTTATAGCAACAGGCGTCGGTTTTGTCGTCTTCAGGCATACGATAGGGGCAGAAAGCTGGAAGGTTGGCGGCATGCTGATAGGCGTCTATACAGGCGGGACTCCCAACCTGGCGGCCATCGGGACAGCATTGCAGATCGACCCGACCACATATATCGCAGCTCACACCTCCGACGTCGTTGTATCTGCCATCTACCTGCTGTTGCTGATGACCGTCCTCCAGCGAATCCTGCTTGTGTTCCTGCCGCGTTTTCAACCTGCCCAGGGAGAAAGCCAGGGCAAGGGCATTGAGGATTTCAGCTCCTACACCGGTATTCTGGATGGGAAGAAGGCGCTGCCGCTGCTCGCAGCCTTTGGCATTGCACTGGGTATCTTCGCTGTCGGAGCGGGACTAACCTTCGTGTTCCCGCAGGATATAGCCATGGTCGTTGCCATACTGACTGTCTGCACGCTGGGTATCGTCTGCTCGTTCATACCCGCAATCAGAAGGATACCGATGACCTTCCAGCTTGGACAGTACATCATCCTCATTTTCTGCCTGGTGGTGAGCTCGATGGCCGATTTGAGCAAGCTGCTTTCGACGGCGCCGGCCATGATTGGCTATGTCAGCATTGCCGTATTCCTCGGTTTCATCATTCATGTTGCGCTGGCGGCCATTTTCAAGATTGATGCCGACACAGTGATTATCACGTCTGTCGCCGGCGTCTTCTCCCCACCATTTGTGCCCATGATAGCGGCGGCGTTGAGAAACAAGGAAATCGTGGTTACCGGCGTCATAACGGGAATCATCGGCTGGGTCATAGCTACCTACCTGGGGATAGGCGTGGCATACGTGCTACACATGTTCTGAGGGAACATTCCTGTGATGTAAGCCGCGCCACAGGCTATGCGCGATTGTGTCCGATGTGACATGGTCAAATGATCAAAGGAAGGAGAACCCATGGTGCAAATGCAGTTTCCACAAAAAGGGATGCCGCGGGAAGAGCTACTTTCGACACTGCATGCTCTGAAGTCCGATGATACCGACTGGAAAAACGCCCGGGCTTTCAGCCTGATTTACAACGCTGGAGAAGACATAAAGGAGTTCGCCGAGGAGGCCTTCAGTGTATTCATAAATGAAAACGGCCTGAGCCCCTTTGCTTTCCCGAGCCTGCTCAAGATGGAAACAGAGATGGTCTCCATGACAGCGAGCCTGCTGGGCGGTGACTCGGAAACGGTTGGCAGCATGACCTCTGGCGGGACGGAAAGCATCATGATGGCAGTTAAAGCGGCACGT
>JADHWZ010000132.1 GCA_016783225.1 Dehalococcoidia bacterium
AAAAGGAGCGATGCTCGCCAACCAAGCGTTGAAAAAACCGGCCACGAAACTCTCCACCAGACCTACTATCAGACCACCAACGATAGCCCCAGCTATGGAGTTGAGGCCACCGAGCAGAACTACAGGGATGACCTTGAAGCCGACGAATACCAGAGGAATGCTGACCCCAAGTCGATGACCGAGGAGTATGCCAGCGATGGTGCTCAGTGCGGCAGCCAGCGCCCATGTCAGAGCAAACACAAACTTCACGTTAATTCCCTTGAGTTGAGCGAGTTGGTGGTCTTCTGCCGTTGCCCTCATTCCCAGCCCTACCTTGGTCCTGGCGAAGAAAATGGCAAAAGCGCCAAAGAGAATCATGACGATAACGAACGGCCAGAGTAACTCAGCATCGATGACAAGCCCAGTGGTGACAGAACCAGTTGGTAGGAATTTAGGCAAAGTCAGAACCTTGCTTTCCCAGACAGCCAGCATAAGTCCTTGTAAGAAGTACGCCAGAGCCAGTGTAGCCATAAGTGCTGACATGTGTGCCTGCCCTATGAGACGGCGCAGGGCGAGCCTTTCCACAAGAATCCCGATCAATGCGGCCACGAGCACAGCGATGACGATCCCGGCCCATATTGGCACCCCCACCTGGACCATGAGCAAGTAGGCAAGGAAAGCACCCAAAGCCATAATATGTCCAGCCGCGAAGTTGAATACCCCGGTAGCTTTGAATACCAGGACAATGCCAAGCGCTATAAGGGCGTATACGCCCCCGATCAGAAGCCCTGATACGGCGAATTGAAGGATGTTCATCTCAGCTCGTCTCCACGGTGTTGATTCTTACGCTCGTCGTGATCTTGGCTCTGCGGCCATCTCTGTAGACGACCTCACTCTCCATCGGCAGTTCTGACTCACCACTGTAGAGAGTTTGTATCAGATGCTGGTACTTGTCTTCGACGAAGGTGCGCCGTAGCTTCCTGGTTCGAGTCATCTCCGCCTCATCTGCGTCGAGTTCCTTGTTCAGATTGGTGAATTTTCTTATCCTTGCCCACTGAGGCAGGGTTCGGTTGACCTTGCTTATCTCTCCGGCGATGAGTTCCAGCACCGCCTCCTTCTGGGAAAGGTCGCTAAACGTGGTATAAGGGACGCGTTTCCTCTCGGCCCACCTGCCCACGTTGGCGAGGTCGATGTTGGTGATTGCAGTCACATATTCCCTGTCCTCTCCACCCAAGATGATGGCTTCTTTAATATAGGGGCTAAACCTGAGCCTGACTTCGGTATACTGGGGAGAGAATTTTTGGCCATTTGCCAGGCTTCGCAAATCATCCATTCGATCCATTACAATAACGTGACCGCTTTCGTCTATGTAGCCGAAATCGCCGGTGTGGTACCATCCATCCCTCAGCTTCTCCCGCGTCCCCTCTTCATCCTTGTAGTATCCGTCGAAAAGGGTAATGCTTTTGACCAGAATCTCACTTTCGTCCGAAGTCTTGACCTCTATTCCTTCCAGGGGAAAGCCGGCTGTCTCGGGCCTGATGTCGTCATAAGTGTGTGTGCTGACTGTGCCTATCTCCGAGGCACCGTACATGTTCTTCAAGCTCACACCTATAGCATGGAAGAATCGAAGTATGTCTGGGCTTATGGCCGAACCGGCAGTGTAGGCTGTCCTCACTTTCAACAGGCCAAGCTTGTCGCGCAGTTGCCTGAGCAGCGCCAAATAGGCTATAGAATATAGAAAGCGCCACAACGGTCCGGGCTTCTTCTTGGCGAGTTGGATGTCGGCTACTTTGTATCCGACCGGTAAAAAGAAAACATAGAGGAACCGCTTGAACGGGTGAGCATCGCTGATTTTGGCCTGTACCGTGCTCACCACACTCTCCCAGTTCCGAGGTCCGTAGAATAAAACGGTGGCGCCTATTTCCCTGATGTTCTCTTGGATCATCTCAGGGCTCTCGGCAAAGCTGGCCTTCATCCGACTGAGGATGCAGCCGGTTATGCCGATGCATTGCTCGGTTATCCACGCTGGCGGCACAAAGGACACGTATTCGTCCTTCTCTGTCCAATCATCCAGATCCTGTCCCAGCTTGGCCAGCATGATGAGCTGACGGTGGGTAACCATAGCCCCTTTGGGAAGACCAGTGGTCCCCGAGGTATAACTGATGACTGCCAGGTCACTTCCCTTGCCTTTTTCCAGCTCCTTCTCGAAAATACCCGGGTGTTCCACCTCATACTTCCTACCCAACTCGATAACCTCATCATAGCTCATGAGTATCGGCTCGTCATAGTTCCATAATCCCCTCTGGTCCCAATAGATGACCTTTTGAAGAAGAGGAAGCTGGTCTTTGATCTGTAAAGCCTTGTCCACCTGCTCCTGGTCGTGGGCTATGACCATACGAGAATCGGAATGGTTGACCAGATATAACAGCTCTTGGGGACCGGCATCGGTGTATATGCCAATGGCGATGCCACCGAGGGCCTGAGCCGCCAACTCTGCCCGGAACCACTCGGGCTTGTTCTCCCCTATGATGGACACCTTGTCTCCCCGCCTGAAGCCAAGGGCCAGCAGCCCGAGCGCAAAACACTTCACGTCCTCGAAGTACTCTTTCCAGGTGGACTCGTTCCAGACGCCATACCGCTTCTCTCTCATAGCCACCGTGTCGGGATACCTGCGGTAATTCTCCCGTAGCAGTTTCGGTATCGTATCCAAGTCTGTCATGACAGCTTCACAATGGCCTAAAATCCCGCGTCCCCCAGATAGGCACTTATTACTGACTGGTTGACCTTAATCTCCTCGGGCGTGCCTTCTGCGATTTTCCTGCCGAAATCTAGCACAACGATTCTATCAGCAATATCCATGACTACTCCCATGTCGTGCTCTATCAGGACGATGGGGATTTTCCTGAGGTCGAATATGTCCAGGATGTATCGTGCCATGTCCTCCTTCTCCTCGTAGTTCATACCGGCCATAGGTTCATCAAGAAGCAGGAGTTCGGGCTCCAAGGCAAGTGCTCTCCCAAGGTCAACCTTTTTGCGCTGCCCGTAAGGGAGCATACCGACGGCTTTCTTCCTTATGGATTCCAGCTCGAGGAAGTCGATAATGTCTTCGACAAGCTTGCGATGCTGGATTTCACGCCTGTGCGCCGGGCCAAAGTAGATGGCGCTGCTCAAAAGTGAAGGTTTGATGTGCATATGCCTTGCCGCCATGAGATTGTCTACCGCAGTCATGCCGGAGTAAAGCTGTATGTTCTGGAACGTACGTGCAATTCCCCTGGAAGCGATCTTATAGGGAGCAAGCCCGGTAATCCTATTGTTGTCGTAATGGATCTCGCCCTTCTGTGGCTTGTAGAAGCCGCTGACGCAGTTTATGAGACACGTTTTGCCCGCTCCGTTAGGGCCGATGATAGCCAGTATCTCGGGATTCCTCACTTCGAAGCTGACATCACGCAATGCCTCCACACCACCAAAGGAGAGGGAGACTGACTCAACCTTCAGCTTGATATCCCCAGCGCTCATTCACATTCCTTGTGGTTCGATGACAGGTTCCGCATTTGCCTGTAACTCACACCTTGTTGCAGGGGCCAGCAGTTGAAAGGCACCTCGGGCCATACGCCGCTACTCAGGACTTGGCAGGTGGTTTCTGGCAGCGTCGACCATGGCCTTGAAGTTCTCGAACTTCGTGTCGCCGGGAACCTCGCAGCCACTGCTCAGGATGTATCCGCCTCCTTTCCCTACAACATCTATCCGCTTAGCGCAGTATGCTTCCATCTCCTCAGGTGTACCCAGTGCAGAAATCGAGGCAGGCACATCGCCCATGATACACATGTGCCCGTGAAGGACCTCCTTTGCCCTAAAGATATCGGTGGTACTGTCCAGTTCACAGATGCACTTCGCCTTGGGCAAGTCCTTGAGATAAGGCAGGTTGATTGTCCAGTCGTTGTCGAAATGAAGTATGGTGGTGAAGCCCTCTGAGGCGAATGCCTCCACCATTGTCTTCATATAGGGGAACTCAAAGCGTTCGAATATCTTCAGCGGGTAGTAGAACCCACCGCCCCTCTCCATCGCCAGCATGATGCAGGGCAGACCGGTGAGCCTGGCAGCTTCGAGCGCCCCCTCAATGAAGTCATCCACCACAGCATCGAGAACGGCAGCGACCTTGTCTGGGTGGCGATGCAGGTCCAGCGTGAAATTCGTCAGGCTCCTCTTGATGGAGAAGAACATCAGTGGTGTCAGGGTCATTGACCCTGAGAGGACAGGAACGCCCTTTTCCTCCCATGCTTTCTTGTCCTTGACGAACTGGTCCATTTGCCGCTCGGCCCAGGCGATTATCTGGGCTTCCGTAGCGGGCAGGAACCTCGAGTAGTGTTTATCGGCAAACCGGTTCCACCCCATCTTGATAATGAGGTCATAATCTTCGAAAGTGATTTCCTCGCGCTCCTCGAATTGAGGCAAGTCGTTCTCGGAAAGCCCTCGCCCCGGCTGCCTGAGCGGCGGCACCATCGCCACGGCAGAGACCTTGGGCGGTACCATATAGGCGTACCCTGGATAAATCATGCCATCCCAACCCCCCACCTCATCGAAGACGTCCATGATGAGCTGTCTTGCCACATCCAGGTTCCTGATGGCCTGTGCGTAGGTCATTCCTTTGTGGCGGCCGGGGAAGAAAGGAGTTATCAGTGGCAGGACGGGCACGCGGTCAACAGGCTGCAAGTTGATAGCCGCATCGATTCTTTCCTTCGGGGTCAGTGTTAGTTTAGTCGCCATCTAACCGCTCTTCTTTGTACGCGATATGTGCAACTCTACTCTGATTCAGCTTCCGCTGTCCACACAAACCATCGTGGGAAACCGGCGGTGCTTGTTTACCCTTGAGAACAGTATGTTATTCAATAATGATATACGCCGTCTTGAGAAATGTCAATAGGGCGAATTCAGGCTCCGCTAATCCGTCAGTGCAGATTCAAAAGACCCACCTCTTGGGTGGCTCCATAGTGCGTCAGGCCGATACACAAGGAGATTGCTTCGTCGCTGACGCTCCTGGCAAAGACAGCTCCCCGTCATTGCGAACGAAGCGAAGCAGTCGCACGGAGAACGCGCGAGTTCAGCCGACTAGCTATGGAAGCCACGGATTCAGGGGCTCTGTCGGGCTGAGCGAAACTCCTTGGAAGCTCATTTCGTGGCGGCACCTCTGCCTTGTCAATGTCTTTCACGCCAGTAGAAGCAGCATTGGCTTCCCTTCAGGCAGAAATCGAAATTTCGACCTTACTGGTCTGTGGACCCGCCTTGGCTGGTTCGAGAAAGCTCCCGGCGGGACGTACGCAGCTACGACAGCCTACCAAATGGCCATCCTGTCTATTACTAAATTCCTATTCCACTCGACCTTGGCCGCGTGTACAATTGGAACGAGCATAGCGTGGCTGCGCATATCTGGGGCAGACGGGCAGCGAACGCTGGACGGAAACGAGTAGGGCTTGACATATAGCGAGCTGAGTCGTATAAAGTATCAGTTATGAGGGGCTCAAGTAGCATGACAACCTCTTCATGGTTGCCCCGATTTCCGGAGGTACACAATGAGCGAAGCTGAGAAGACAAAAGAGCAGCTTGTAGGTGAACTGGCACAGTTGCGCCAGCGAGTCACTGAACTGGAGGCATCGGAAACCGAGCACAAGCAGGCGGAACAGGAGCTGAAATTAGAGGCGGATAAGTTAGGAGCCCTTGCAGATGGATTAGCCCGGGTAGGAATTGGTACGGACATCGTTGGCATTGATTACGGAGTCCAGTTTCAAAATCAGGTTTTGCAGGAGAGGTTTGGCGATCTCACCGGCGAATTATGTTATAAGGGCTACATGGCACTAGAAAAACCTTGTGATTTCTGTCCTATGACAAAAGCAGTAAAAGATAACAAGTTAGAGAGCGTTGAACT
>JADHWZ010000133.1 GCA_016783225.1 Dehalococcoidia bacterium
CGTCTACAATATCACTCGCACCATTCTCAATGCCTTGCGCTCCATCGAGCCGCTGATCATGGTGGTGGCCTTTGCCGTGTGGGCGGGTATTGGTCCCTTCGCCGGCGTGCTGGCCCTGGCGTTGCACACCATCGCCGCCTTGGGCAAGCTCTACTCGGAGCAAGTAGAGAACATCATGGTTGGCCCCATCGAAGCGGTGACGGCCACCGGCGCCAACCGTTTGCAGACCATCGCCTACGCCGTCATCCCCCAGATCGTGCCGCCCTACATCGCATTCACCATCTATCGTTGGGATATCAACGTGCGCATGTCCACCATCATCGGCTTCGGCGGTGGAGGAGGTATTGGTTTCCTGGTGCAGCAAAACCTGAACCTGCTCAAATACCGCGACGCCAGCGTGCAGATGATCGCCATTGCCATCGTGGTGGCCACGCTTGACTTTGCCAGCGCTAAGGTGAGGGAGCGGATTATCTAGGTAGGGGGGCTGGGTTGAATAGGTGCTGGTTTTAAGGAAAAGGGGCTGTCCTATATCCGGGAGAGCCCCTTATCATGTTTATGAACGGTATCGGTGGAGATCGGGTTTAGAAGAGGCAAGTAATCCGAGAAGGTTGACAGTGAATAGATGGAGTCGAACACAACTGTCATAGAACTGTGACATTCAATGAACAACGGGGAGTGTATAATTAGTGTGCACGCATATGCCCTTCTGTTTGCTTGGAGGTAGGTGAGATATGAGCCGTGGAACGAAGCGAGGATTCGCTAAAGACGAACAGATCATCGTAACAGTCGAGCGAATCTTACCCTTCGGGGTGTTTGTCCGTCTAGAAGACGGGAAAAAGGGCTACATCCGCCGTCGTGAACTCTCGCTGGAGGGTGACGTTACCCCACAAGAGGTGGTATCTCCAGGCCAGCAGATCGAGGCCGTTATTCTCGAGCTTGAGGAACCAGCCCTGAGTATAGAACTCAGTCACAGGGCTACCTTGCCCGATCCCTGGGAAGAATTCACTGGCAAGTTCCGACAGGGAGACGTCATCAAGGCCAGGATCAAGGACTTGGTCCCAACCGGTGCCTTCGCCCAAATCCTCCCCGGTGTGGACGGCTTCATTCCGACAGAAGAATTGACTCCTTGGACAGTGGAAAACCCAGAGGAAGTTGTGTGGGTGGGTGACGACGTGGAGGCAGTGATCACACGGCTAGAATCCACCCGTCAGGGGGTTGGGCTGAGTATTCGTCTTAGATTGAAGCAGTTGAGCCAAGTGGAAGCTATCATGGAACAACTGCACCAGAAGCCCAAAACGCAAATCACTGGCAAGGATCAGTTGGAGGAGCAGACATCTGATTTGGAAGAATACCCAGACGGGATAGAGCAAGCTGGGCCAGTTTTGGTGGTGGACGACCATGATGGGATCAGGGAGCCACTGGTGAAGTGGCTAAGCGACCAGGGGTGCCCGGCCCACGGCGCAAAGGCAGCCCCTGAGGCCCTGGACTTCTGCAAGAAGCAGAACTATGGGCTGATTCTGGTTGACTTGGACTTGCCAGAGATAGATGGGCTGAGCCTCATGCGGCGACTCCGGGGCTGTGGAGACTCGACGCCCATGGCCGTGATGAGCAACCCAGAATGGCTCGAGAAACATCTGTCGGAGATTCAGGCTCTGAAGGTAGCCGACGTCTTCTCCAAGCCTTTGGACCCAGATGATATTCGGAAGCTGCTGCTTCGGCTGGCGAGGGGTGAAAAGCCGCAGTTGCAATTGGAGTCTGTGGCGTCAAGCACTGCCACTGAGCTACGGCCGTATCAAGAACTGGTCACAGTCATGCGTTCCGGCCAATCCCTGGCTAGGCGATTTCAGCAAGGATTGGAACAACTCGTTGAAGCCACGCGGGCAAAAGAAGGAATCATCTTTCACCTGGACCCAATCTCCCAAACTGTATCCATCGTTGCCCAGGCGGGCGCAATCCCCTTGAACCAAGATGCCATCTATTCCCTGGTGGACAGCCCGGTGAAAGATGTCATCCGAGAGGGAGGAGAAGTATGGGAGAACCGGGTTTCGCAGAAACACACGGCGCGGTTTCGCAAACTGCTGGACCTGTTGCCCTTTGAGTCCTGCATCGGGGTGCCTATTGAGGCAAGTGGGCAAGTCGAATACGCGCTATTCCTTTTCCATCGGAAATCGAAGGCCTTCTCCCGCTACCACCTGTGGGGTGCCTGGGCAATGGCGACTCTGTTCGCTGTGGCTCTGGAGCAGCAGGCCTTGGACGAGCGGATTCAGGCGATGAGTCGCATTTTCCTCAGCGGGCAATTAGCGGCTGGCTTCGGCCATGAGGTGTCCAACAAACTGTCTGGCCTGGAACTCCAGTTTCGCAACACGCGGTCCGATT
The DNA here is from genome assembly GCA_016783225.1 of Dehalococcoidia bacterium. Next base: position 2,377 of record JADHWZ010000133.1, read on the forward strand.
TCGAACGCCTGTGGCAAGAGCACCCCGAGCTGCGTGAATCCTTTGATTCTATAGAGGTAAGGCAAGCTCTGGACAAGGCAGTAGAAAAGGCTCTGGATCTAAAGCAAACAGTGAAAGATTTCCAGAAGCTAATGAAGGCGAAAGAGGAGGCTCAAGACATTGATGTCAACCAGGCAGTACGCCAGGCCGAGGCTCTGGTGCGGCCTCTGGCCCGGCGGGCGAAGGTGGACATTCGACTGACTCTGGGCCACAACCTGCCACCCGTGATAGGTAGCAACATCGGCCTGCAACAAGTCTTCTTGAATCTGATGCTCAATGCCGTACAGCACACGGAGCACAAGCCGGATGACCGACGCGCACTGGAGATAGCCACCATCTATGAGACCGGGGATGGTGACTTTCCGGTGAAGGTTCGCTTCTCCGACACTGGGCCGGGGATTCATAGACAACTATGGGAGAAGATTTTTGCCCTGGGATTTTCCTCCAGGCCTGGCGGGTCGGGCCTGGGGCTTTACATTGCCAGGAGCCTAGTAGGGTCGATGGGCGGGCATATCTTCGTGAAGGAGAGCCTGATTCCCCTAGGCACCACGTTTTTGGTAGAATTGCCGGCAGGGTGATGGAAAGTGTGAAGCCTGAGGAGTGAGTGACAATGACCGAAGAACGATTGCGGGTTCTGCTACTCGACGATGAAAAAAGCCTGCGGGAGCCCCTGAAGGACTACCTAAAGAAGAACTTCGGCTACCATGTGGACGCTGTCGCCAGTGGCGAAGAGGCTTTGCGACTGGTGGAGGAGGCACAAGGGCACTACGATGTGGCCTTGATTGACGAGGTTCTTACAGATGGGCTCAATGGCATACAGGTGATGCAGGAGATCAATGTCCGTTACCCAGACGTCGAATCCATCATCTTCACCGGCTGGGGTAACGAGTCCAGGCAGCGGGCACTCCAAGCCGGTGCCTTCCGCTATCTAGAAAAGCCCTTTGACACCGACGAACTGGCGATGCTGATTCGTACTGCGGGGCAGCAGGTGCGTTTGCGGGACATCGGCCGGGCCATCCTCTCGGAGCGAGACCTGGATCGGGTGCTAGAAAGGATTGATGCGGCTGCTAGTTCCTTGGCCCTGGCTGACGAGGCAGCCATCACACTCCAGAACCCGGTCACAGGAAAGATACAGGTTTACACAAAGACTTATACGGCTAAACAGGAATGGAAAAAGCATTTCAGAGACCGGGACTTGTCCAGAGAGATCATCCAGACCGGGCAGATGGTGCGGGTGTCGGACACGAAGCAGGACGATCGGGTGGATCCGGAGGTGATTGAGGCCGGCATTCGCACCTTCGTGGGTGTGCCCATCCCTGGAGAGGGCGGGAGCCTGGGTGTACTGTACGTCTACAGCCAACAGTCCGGGCGCTTTGATGAAGGAAGCACGGTGGCCGTGCTCCAAACCCTGGCCAGCCAAGCCGGATTGGCCATCGCCAATGCTCGGGCCTTCCAACAAACCCAAGCCCATGCTGGCTACATGGAGGCCTTGGTGCGCGCTGGACAGGGACTAACAAGGACAACCAGGCTGGAAGACCAGTTAGCAATAGCCTGGAACTTTGTACGGAACCAGCTCAAGGTCGCCACCTTCTTCGTGGGCTTGTATGACAAACAAGCGGACATGTTGCGTTTCCCTCTAGCCTATGACGAAGACCGGCAGATGGAGATCCCCAACCGACGTCTGGGCGATGACCCAAAGCAGTGGGGTATCACCGGCCATGTAGTCAAGACCGGGCAGGAGTTGTGTTGGTTTAGGCAGGAAGACGCCAGGAAGCAATGCCGTTCTTTGGGCATCAAAGGAATTCAAGTCGGCAAGCCATGTCAGTCTTGCTTCTACTTGCCGCTCAAGATAGGTGATGAGGTTGTTGGTGCAGTTTCCATCCAAAGCTATGATCGCTACGCCTTCACCTCCACTCTGCTAGATGCCTGCCGGGCTCTGGGTGGTCAGTTGGCCGTAGCACTGGAAAATGCCCGGCTGTTCCAGGCAGAGGCTCAGCAACGGCAGGAGGCGGAGACTCTGCGAGAGATAGCGCTGGCACTCACCACCACACTGGAGCAGCAGGAAATCTTCGAGCGAATTTTGAGCGAGCTCCAGAAAGTAGTCCCCTATGACAGCGCTTCGGTGCAATTGCTCAAAGGTGACTGTCTGGAGATTATCGCTGGGCGTGGTTTCCCTAACCTATCGGAGGTTCTGGGCGCCTCATTCCCTGTGGACGGTGACAATCCCAACCGTGAAGTGATGCGAAAGCGATTACCGCTCATTGTCTCGGACGCGCAGGCTGAATATCCGGGGTTCTCCCAAGAACCCCACATCCGCGCCGATATCCACGGTTGGCTAGGGGGGCCGATGCTGATCGGTGACCGGCTTATTGGGATGATAGCTCTAGACAAGCACCAGCCAGGATTTTATACAGAGGAACACATCCGACTGGCGCAGACCTTTGCCGCCCAGGCGGCTGTGGCCATCGAGAATGCCCGGTTGTTCCAGGAGCGGGAATTCCTGCTTGAAACAAGTAAAATGGTCTCATCAGCACAAGACCTGGATCAGAGCCTTCAAACCTTGGCTGAGAGATTAGTCCATTCCCTCGTCGTCACGTTCTGTCGTATCTCTCTCCTGGATGATACGGACAGGATACTGATAACCAGGGCTGCATACCCAATAGTCGGCGACCTGGCCTGGAACCCAGGGATTGGTCAGCAGTACCCCCTGAGCGAGGCACCAGACGAGGCTAAAGCGATCGAGACAGGTCAGCGTCAGACTCTGCGGTTGGAAGAAAGCCCTGAGTTGCTCTCGAGCCTGAAACACAGAACATGTTTCCAAGATGTGTTGAAGGCAGCCATTTTGATTCCCTTGATAGTTGGCGAGAAGGTGTTTGGCATAATCACGCTGGGGGAGAGGCGGAATTGGGAGCGTGGTTCCTTTGCACAAGAGCGGGTTGCATTATGCGAAGCTGTTGCTGACCAAGTAGCTGCTCTCATCGCAAGAATGAGACTACAGGAACAGATCCAAAGGGAGATGCAAGAAAAAGCCCGTTGGTTAGAGCAGGCGAGCAAGGCAAGGGATGCAGCAAGACATATCGCAAGTGTGATGATCTTGGAAGATCTTCCTGCTACACTGGAGTCGATCGTGAAAGCCACCAAAGAGGTTGCCGATTGTGATGCTGTAACGCTCTATGCGTACGACCAGGATAAGGATGACTTCGTCTACCCCCCAACCACTTTGGGATTGCGGGATGAAAAAGGAGTTCGTTGGCTCGACTACGTTGACAGAAATTCGGTGGTTTGGAGAATTCTCGCTCTTGATCGTCCTCACATCGCTGAGGATGCCCCCAATGATTCACTGATGAAGGAGCAGCAGCAGGGGGCACTCCCTCCGTTCGTCATCAGAGAAGCTATCAAATCATCCATTGGGCTTCCTCTGAAAGCCGGTGATCGCAAAGTCGGCGTGATGTTCGTCAACTACCGCTCGTCACAT
>JADHWZ010000134.1 GCA_016783225.1 Dehalococcoidia bacterium
CCGTAATCGCCGCCGGGGGTGTGTATACGGGTGCCGATATTTATAAGTTTATCCAATCAGGGGCTCAGGGAGTGCAGATGGCAACCAGGTTTGTGGCAACTGACGAGTGCGATGCTTCCACGACATTTAAGGAGGCATATGTAAAGTGCAAAAAGGAGGACATTACCATAATTGACAGCCCCGTCGGATTGCCGGGAAGAGCAATAAAGAACAGCTTTCTTGAGAAGATATCAGCGGGAACTAAAAAACCAACTAAATGCCCATGGAAGTGTCTGAAAACCTGCGATTTTGAAAGATCGCCGTACTGCATTTGTGGTGCCTTGACCAATGCCAAAAAGGGGATACTTGAAAAAGGATTCGCCTTTGCCGGGGCCAATGCCTACAGGATAGATGCAATCATCTCTGTTAGAGAGCTTATTGAGACTTTGCTAATAGAATATAGAAGGGCAACCGCCATTGGAGAACGCGTCACAACATAAGCCCATACTGAAAGTGGAGTCATGTACTACCCAGAAGTGCCGGTACAACTTGAACGAAAGCACTGAAGTATCAAAGAAGACGAATTTGGCGCTGTAAATCGCAAAAATCAGTTAACCAAGTCAGTACTAGTTTTCTTCTTCTGGAGTGCTTTATGAAGCAGCGAGTCGTAGTCACAGGTGTGGGGATGGTCACCCCATTGGGTACCGGGGTAGAAAAGAACTGGTCCGCTCTTTGCCGCGGGCAGTCAGGCATCGGCCCGATTACCCGTTTTGATGCCTCTTCTCTAAAGTGCCAGGTAGCGGGTGAAGTGAAAGACTTTCAGCCTGAAGATTTCGTGGACGAGAAGTTCATAAGGCGTTTCGACCCTTTCGTTCAGTATGCAATGGCAGCATCAATGATGGCAATGGAGGATTCTGAACTCGGTGAGAATAAGTACGATCAACATCGAGTTGGGGTGGTGATAGGGACAGCGTGTGGAGCCAACACCTTCTTTGAGACTTCTCACAACTTTGTGGTGCAGGGAGAGCTTAGAAGAGTTTCCCCCTTCTTCTTGATAAATAACTCAGGCAATTTGGTAGCTGGAGTGGTAGCTAAAGAGTTTGGAGCGAAAGGTCCCAACCATTGTCCTACGGAAGCCTGTGCCACCGGAACCAATGCTATTGGGCTGGGTCTTAGACTTATCCAATGGGGAGAGGCTGACATAATTATTGCGGGTGGCGCTGATGCCGGGATTACCCCCACCTGCATTGCTTCGTTGGATATTCTTGGTCCGCTCACTTCTAAAAGGAACGAACAACCTGAGAAAGCCAGTCGTCCCTTCGACGGCAGCAGGGATGGTTTTGTTATTAGCGAAGGCAGCGGAATAGTAGTTCTGGAGGCTCTGGACGTGGCCCTAAAAAGGGGAGCTCAGATCTATGGTGAGGTCATAGGCTACGGCAACAACTGCGATGCTCACCACATCACTTCTCCCGCACCTGGGGGGGGACAGCAAGCTAGATGTATGAGGCTTGCCCTCCGAGATGCTGGGATAAGACCTGGAGAGGTCGACTACATAAACGCCCACGGCACCTCTACGGTTCTCAATGATGTATCTGAAACCATAGCCATAAAGAAGGCCTTTGGTAAGCACGCCAAAAAACTAGCTATAAGCTCCAACAAATCCATGATAGGTCATATGTGGGGAGCATCTGGCGCTGTAGAAGCCATTTTTTCTCTTCTCACCCTCAGGGAGGGTACTATTCCGCCAACCATTAACCAGGAAATTCCTGATCCTGAGTGTGACCTGGACTATGTACCCAACCAAGCTCGGAAGACAGGGGTAGATGTAGCCCTGTCCAATTCTTTTGGTTTTGGCGGCATCAACGGCACTCTAGTTCTTAGAAAGTTCTCCGAGCCATGAAGACGCCAAAGGTAATCGATTTCAAGTCAGATGAGTAGCATCTGCTTTCGCAGCGATGGTGCGGGATTCCGCTGATAAGAGGAATAAAACTGGCCGAGACGATCATTGAGGACATCATAGCTGAAGCTGAGAAAGCAATTGATACTACAGGAAAAGTCAAATCATAAGGACAAACAATTGGTTGAAGAAGCAAAAGTTGCTTACGTGTTTCCCGGGCAGGGGTCTCAAAAGGTAGGTATGGGACTAGACCTTTATGTTCGCTATTCATCGGCCAGGGGTGTTTTTGATGAGGTGGATAAGACTTTAGGTCTTCCTCTGTCTCGTTTGTGCTTTGAAGGCCCTGAGGAGGATCTTACACAGAGTATTAATGTTCAGCCGGCAGTATTAACTGTGAGTATCGCTTGTTTGAGAGCGGCCCAAGAGGTCAGCGGCAATGGCTTACCACCTCCCACCTTTGTGGCTGGGCATAGTCTGGGCGAATATACTGCCTTGGTAGTTGCTGGCGTGCTCAGCTTGTCCGATGCAGTGCGCTTGGTTCGCGAGAGAGGTCGGTTGATGAACGAAGCTGGAAAAAGAAGCCCTGGCGGGATGTTGGCCATAGTTGGTCTGGATGAGGAAAGTACCAGAGATGTTTGCCTCTCTGCCGGCACCGTGATTTCAAATATCAACTCTCCAGGTCAGATTGTCATCAGTGGTCCTGAAGAGAACTTGGCTGAAGCCAGAAAGCAAGCAGATGCCAAACGCGCTCGCCGGGTTATTCCCTTGAAGGTAAGTGGTGCTTTCCATTCCCTGTTGATGGAGCCAGCCCAAGAGGGCTTGAGGAATGCTATCTCAGGATTCACTTTCCAAAAACCTTCGGTCCCAATCATGGCCAACACCACTGCCCAGGCGCTGACTGACGTCGAACCAATAAAGGAAGAACTCGTTAACCAACTCTGCCATTGTGTCCAGTGGCAACGGGCTGTCGAGAATATGATAGCCAACGGTGTGGCCACTTTCTTCGAGATAGGCCCTGGCCAGGTGCTTGCTGGTCTGATTAAGCGAATCAGCTCGGGGGTGCAGGTTTTCAATATCACTGATGTCGATACCGTAAGGCAAGCTGACGAACGAGTCAAGGGTGCAATGAATAGGGGCCCCGCCTAGTTCGTTCGCATATGGGATAGGCTCATTCGCGAAATCGTAGAGAACAGTACTTGCTTACTGCAATCCATGAAGCCATCTGGAATACCTAATAAGGAGGTCCAATCATGCCTATTGATTATGAAAAGGAAGACAAGATTGCTATTTTCACTCTAAATCGCCCTGAAGCTTTGAATGCTGTGAATCCAGAAACTGCTGAGGAACTGAGTCGAGCTCTAATAGATTTCAAGGATGACGATGAGCTATGGGTTGGCATCATTACCGGCGAAGGTGATCGAGCCTTTTCCGTTGGTGCTGATATAGGGACAATGCTCCCTGAAATGAAGAAAACTGGCGGGCAACCATGGGCAGGTCCGCCAACTACCATGCGGGGACTCAACCTGTGGAAGCCAATGATTGCTGCCGTAAATGGTGCTGCGCTAGGTGGAGGTCTGGAGATAGCTCTTGCCTGCGATTTGAGGATAGCTTCGGAAAATGCCACCTTTGGAGTACCGGAAGTCATGCTAGGACTCATCCCAGGCTGGGGGGGAACGCAGCGCTTACCCCGGGTTATCCCTCTAGCCAAGGCTGCCGAACTCTTATTTACTGGTCGACCTATTAATGCTCAGGAGGCTTATCGGATAGGGCTGGTTAACAAAGTTGTGCCTCTTGCTGAACTTATGGCTGCTGCCAAACAGATGGCTCAGATGCTGTGTCGACCAGCACCACTAGCAGTAAGAGCAGCCAAGCAAGCTATGATTCAAGGGACGAGTCTTTCCTTGGGGGACGGACTAGAGCTAGAGAAAAACCTGAATGATTTTCTGGTGACTACTCAAGATTTCGATGAGGGGTGCGAAGCCTTCATCGAAAAGAGAAAAGCCATTTTCAAGGCAAAGTAACATTCTTTGGGAAAACGAAAAAGGAGGTGAGATATGGAAATGAAGAAAGTGGGCGTCATTGGCTGCGGGTTGATGGGAAGGGGCATATGTGAGGTCAGTGCCAAAGCCGGCTATGACGTGGTAGTCTCCGAGGTCAACCAACAACTGCTGGAACAAGGGCTGGCAGCAATCAATACCTCACTGACCACCGCTGTGCGAAGGGAGAAAGCAACCGAAGCAGAGAAGACCGCTACGCTGGCTCGAATTAGGGGCACCCTAAATACAGAGGACTTTGAGGATTGTGATTTAGTAGTTGAAGCAGCTACCGAGAACTTGGAATTGAAAAAGAACGTTTTTGCTCACTTGGACAAGATTTGCCTCAAACACACTATTCTGGCTACCAATACCTCATGCTTATCTGTCATCGATATGGCGGCAGTGACTCAGAGGCAGGACAAGGTGCTAGGCATGCATTTCTTCAATCCAGTGCCAGTCATGAGACTGCTCGAGCTAGTCAAAACAATTGCCACTAGCGACGAGACTCTTGATGCTGCCAAGGCTTTCGGCCAATCAGTGGGCAAAGCAGTGGTTACCGCTCCGGATATCCCCGGCTTCATTGTCAATCGGCTGCTCATGCCCTTCCTTTTGGAGGCTGTAAGGCTGCTAGAAGCGGGCATGGCTACCAAAGAGGACATTGATCAGGCTATTGTGCTCGGTCTAAACCACCCAATGGGTCCGCTTAGGCTCTCCGACTTTGTCGGTCTTGATACTGCCTATTTCATATGCAATGCCATGTATGAAGAGCTCAAAGACCCCCGCTTTGCACCTCCTGTCTTGCTTAGGAAAATGGTAGCCGCCGGTCAGTTCGGTCGTAAATCAAGGAAAGGATTTTACGATTATGGAACAAGCCCCCACAGTTCAGGTGACGCAGCGAAGAACTGACACTCCGCGGAAACCGGCGCGTGGTTGGGCAGCCAATCGAGCGTTCTGGCTGGTTCTGGAGCCTCGCGGCTAAAGGTTCTTCGGTTCCTATCTGCTGGTTTGAGCACGGACTCCATGAGGTTCCAATACGTACCCTAGTAACTGCAGACACATCCGTGTAGGATGCAACTGCACATCTTGACGGACTGTTGCCCTTCTTCCGGCCGCTGAGTTTGATTGCACACTTTGGCGTTTGGTTCAACTGAAGTTATCTGTGTTTACAGAGTGTTGACAACTATTTGAGAGAGGATTAGACTCAGACTGAAAAACCCTCATTATTGTTGTAGCCCACAGTTAGGGTGGGAATACGCCGAAAAGGAGGAAAACAAAATGAAAGTGCAGAAGTCTATCGAAATCACAGCGCCACCAGAGAAAGTCTGGCCCTTCTTGGTCGAGCCCGAGAAGATCCTGAAGTGGTGTATTACCTTTATGAAATTCGAGTATACCGGTAAGCAGCGTAGCGGCGTGGGCACAGGTCTCTACGTCGAGGAAAAGGCCGGCGGCCCGCTTATGAAACTGAATTTTGCGGTTACGGAATGGGGGGAGAATAAGAAACTTGCCTTCAACATGACCTCGGGGAACTTTGTAAAAGGTTATGAACAGACATGGACGGTGGACGCCATTCCGTCTGGTAGTAGATTTTCCTTTATGGAGCAAGTTAAGTTGCCTTACGGGATCATCGGTAAGGTCATGGAGTTATTTGCCCGACGCAATTCTGAGGCCACTGTGAGTGAAATGTTGACCAAGCTGAAAAGCTTGGCCGAGGCATAAGAAGATAATCCTCTATCGATTTGTCTAGATTATATGCTCACCACTTGTGCTCGCTGTTTGCCTAACACTAGTTTTGCTACTCACTTCGTGAAGCCAGAAAACGTAAGACGATTGAACTGAACAAAAGGGCGGTTTGTGCAATCAGGTTTTTCTTTCCCATAGTAATTATTTGTTGTAAAATAGCCTCACCTGGATTATTATTGAGGTTAACATCATGCTCTACCAAATCAAAGTCCACCTCCGGCACATCAATCCCCCG
>JADHWZ010000005.1 GCA_016783225.1 Dehalococcoidia bacterium
CATGGTCAGCATGCTGGCCGAGGACTCGGCAAACGAGACTGAAGCCACTACAAGGCTTATCGACCGCCTGGCCAAAACCCAGACCAATGCTGAATTCCTGTCAACCTTATCCAAAGATACGTAGCGAACTGTGTCTAGAATACCGGCTCACCTTCCCTATATCTAGAGCACCCAGCCACTCTACATGTCATTCTGAGCACTTTGCCAGCCATCCGCCACCTCCCTGCCAAGCTTACCCTGAGGCATACGATATTCCTGGCGAAGCCTGTCCCGAGCTGCATAAGATTCTTCACTCCGCTCAGAATGGCCAGGGAAGAGCGCAGAATGAGGGACAGCTGTCTCCCTAATCCGTGGATTCTATCAGTTACAGTCTTGCGTATAGAGTTCCACATAAAATCCCTCTCCCTTGACGGGAGATTGCGCCAGAGGCGCAAAAAGGGGGGGAAGGAACCAAAAAAGGAAATTTCATTTCGATTTGCAGCAAAGCTGCAAAAGGGTGAGGGTGAAACCTAAGGAAATCCCGGAGGAGGGGCAAACCAGCAGATTGCTTCGCTTGGTTCACAATGACAGGGAGCGGAAGGGCTCCGGGTTTCAGCTCAAGGTGACAAGTAAACAACCCCCTATGTCTTTGCGGTATTTTATGTTATGATAACTGGCAACGTTACGTGGAGACGGCCATGAAAGTTAGGGCTCCAGCTGCAATACTAGTCTTGTTGTCTCTGGCCGTGTGCTTGATACCAACGCCAGCTGACGCAGTTAGCCTGACGCTGAACCCGTCACGCGGAACCGTCGGCACAGAAGTCACCATACCTGCAATATGCACCTACGGTGAGGGTAGCTACTACGTCTACTGGGGGGACGCCGACCAGCTTCTCGCGCAGGGCGATATCGACGAGAGCTGTATTTCCGTAACGTTCACCGTACCTGAGGCGGCCAGAGGCAAACACAAAGTAACCATGAAGGTAGGCAACGATTCCTTTTGGAACGAGTTCACCGTCGTGCCATCTATTAGCCTCAGCGCCGACCACGGAGCCGTAGACTCAAACCTGGCAGTTACCGGGAACGGCTTCAATAGCAGTGAGCCAGATATCACCATAACCTATGATGGCAGCCCGGCCAAGACCAGGATTGCAGCCAGCAGCAAGGGAAGCTGGCAAAGTACCCTCAAGGTGCCAGCCAGCAGTCGGGGTGACCATATTATTGATGCTGAAGGTGCCACTCCGGCCACCGAGGTCGATGACCAGACCTTCAGGGTGACTCCTTCGCTCAGCATCACCCCAGCTTCAGGCTGGGTGGGCACTGTGATAAGTGTAGCTGGTACCGGCTTCGACAGCAGCGAAACCAACATCACGGTAACTTATGATGGCCTGGCAGCAAAGACCGGCATCACTTCTGATACCACAGGGTCATGGCAATCCAGCTTCTCCGTGTTCACATCGGCTAAAGGCAGCCATAAGATAGACGCCTACGGAGCGGCTACTCCCGAAGCCGATGTAGCTGAAGTCACCTTCGCGGTATCTCCGGGGATAAGGCTGGAGCTAGCCTCGGGCTTCCTTGGCGGTGCCATTCGTGCCGGTGACAGTCTCTGGGTCAGCGGTGTCGGGTTTGAAGCCAACGAAGCCGGAATTCAGGTCACTTTTGACGGCACGCTGGTCGTCAGCGGCGTCATCGCCGATGCCAGGGGGTCATGGTCAGCCCAACTGTCAGTGCCTCCAAGCACCAGCGGCGAACACACCATCGACGCTTCAGGTAATACCACCAAGGGTCCCGATGTCGCCGACGCTACAATACTTATCTCCCCGCAAATGGAAATCAACCCTGACGCTGGAGCCGTGGGTGACGACATAGTTGTTACTGGTACTGGCTTTGGAGGCAGCCAGGCAATAACCATTACCTTCGACGGAAGCCACGTATCCACCAACTCAACTACGGATGCCAAAGGTAGCTTCACGGCCAGCTTCAAAATCCCGAAAAGCAAGGCTGGCAGACATACCGTGACTATTGCCGATGCCACAACGTCTGTGGTTTCCACCAGCTTCAGCGTGGAGTCGACGCCACCACCAACCCCCCAGCCCATATCTCCTGAAGCTGGCAGCAGGACCGGTTTTGTCGGCAGAACCACCATCACCTTTGACTGGTCTGACGTTGAGGACCCCAGCGGCGTCCGCTACCTCCTCGAGATAAGCCAGAATGCTGATTTCTCCGGTACAGTGATTCGCAAGGAAGACCTGACCCAGACCCAGTACACACTGACCGAGGATGAGGCTCTAGGCAAAGGACAGTATTACTGGCGGGTGAAAGCCATTGATGGTGCTGACAATGACAGTGATTGGACAAACGGGCAACTGTTCAAGATCGGTGTCATGGAGTGGTGGGTGTTAGTGGTCTCCATCATAGGTGGCATCGGTGTAATCGCCATCATGTGGCGGGTCATATCTATCAGCCGACGAGGCAGTTGGAAATAATCACCAAAAGAAGCTTGACAAACAGCATGGCATAGCTTAATATGGAACAAAACTAGGTAGTTTATAAACGGAAACCTAGGAGGTATCTATGAGATTAATGGTTATTGGGCTGGGACAGTGCGGTGCCCGAATTGCCGATGAATTTGTTGTTCTGAATAAGCGGGCAAAGGCACAGTGGGGCATCAACATAGTCACCGGAACCTACGCCGTGAACACTGACCAGACCGACCTCACTGGCTTGTCTCACATCGGTAGCGACTACATGCACCGCATTCTCATTGGCGGGCGTAAGACGTGGGGACATGGTGTCGGCAAGGTGAACGAGATGGGTGCCGAATTGGCGAGAGAAGATGGCGACAAAGTAATCGATGCTGTGAGGACCTCGGCCAATTTCTACCAGACGCACGCCTTCCTGCTCATCGCTGGAGGAGCCGGCGGCACCGGCTCCGGGGCCATATCAATAATTGCCCAGATGCTCAAAGAGCGCTACCTGGGCAAGCCGGTTTATGCCCTCATCGTTCTGCCCTTCGAGCACGAGGAGATGGCTGAGCTGAGAAGCGTCTATAACACGGCGACCTGTCTGAAGTCCATCCACTCGGTAGCTGACAGTGTTTTCCTGGCTGATAATCAGCGGTATGTGAGGAAAGACGCCAGCCTGGCGATGAATTTACAGAGAATTAACGAGACAATCGCTGAGCCCTGGTACGACCTGATGTGTGCCGGTGAGATAACCAGATACAAGCACGTTGGCGCCAAGACATTGGATGCCGGCGACATTATGCAGTCCCTCGACGGCTGGACAGCCATCGGTGTTGGCAGAGCCGGCATACCGCACGGCTTCCGTTTCCCCTGGCAAATGGGCAAAGTCAACTACAAGGAGAAGGGCGACGAAGCTCTAAGGGCCATGCAGGCCATGGACGCTGCCGTGAGCGAGCTTTCCATTAGCTGCGGCGCCGAGGATGCAGGTAGAGCCCTTTACCTCCTGTCAGCCCCGGCCAGGGACATGACTATGGATATCGCCAAGGGACTGGGTGACTACCTCAGAGAACTGGCAGAAAACGCCGTAATCAGGGCGGGTGACTTCCCCAGAGGGGGAGCCACTATCGACGTCACCATCATATTGTCGCAGTTGGCCTTCGTTCAGAAGGTTAGGGACTACTACGACCGGGCTTCAGCCTTCGCCCAGACCCAGAAGGAGCGGATAAGGGAGACCTCTGGCCGACTGCGCGACATGGAGGACGCAGCCAAAGGCTTGCCCAGCTTGATTTAGCCATCCCAAGCCATCTCTTTTGGGAAATCTGGCATTAGGGGAGGAGACGTGGTTTCCTCCCCTTCTTTTTTGTCCTCGTCTTGAGTCGGGCCTACAAGCCAAGCAACTGCCCTTTTGCCTTTCGTGGCGCATATTTGGCAGCAGCCTGGACAACCAGGGCGAGGCTGGTCAGGTAGTCGTCGTGGCCGTCCACGGGGTCGACAAAGAAGTTCAGCGTCTGGTTGGGTCTGAAGACCTGCTTGGCCTTCTCAAGCTCAAACATCAGCTCTCTGTAGTCCTGAGAGCCGTCCTGCTTGTAGAGCTTCAACCTGCCTGAGTTGATAGCAGCCAGCAGGTCAAAGCCTGCTTCTGACTTGGTCTTCTGGGTAAATTTGAACGGGACGACTTTGCTGCCCAAGGCGCTACGTAAGAAGCCAGTGATGGGCTCGCCGATGCCGGTCGCATCGGTGACGATTCGGCTACAATGCCAGACATTCTTGAGTATGTCCATCATCTGGGGATAGAGCTCGGCGTGCTTCTTCCCCACCCAGGCGTAATGCTCCACGACATGTATGATTGGTTCTTTGGTCACACAGTCGGCGGTTGGCAATACAACCTCCGCAACGGTGATGACTGTGGCGTCTCTGCCGGGACGGGTCAGGACTTCATCCTCGAGTTGCTCCGCCTCGCCGGCAAAATCAATGCCGGCGACTGAGATTCTGCCAGGCTGTGATCGGTGAAGCCTGGCGTGGCTGCCGAGCATCTGGGCTATCTGTTGGCTGGTCAGGAATCCACCTCCACCACGGATTGGCAACAGTGCGTATTGGGTTCTGAACAACGGATGGTCATCGCCCAGCCTATCGCGCTCGCCCTCGACAAAGGCCTTGTAGTATGGGCTGTATTTACCGACTTCCTGCCAATCAAATCTGAAGTGACGCTTAACCCCGTCCTTCTTTTCCAGCTCCAGGTTGGTCTGCTTGATTTCTTCAAGCAAGGTGCCGTCGTCCCACGTTGTGCCGTAGTGGACGGTGGTCACATTTGAGGCTGAGGCCATAGGCCTGAACTCCTTGGTGTACTTGTCTTTAGCCACGTCCTGAGATTCATCTATCTCGAGCAAGATATCGGCTGTGTGGCCTACCACTGAAGCTGATTCATCGGCGGAAAGGAATATCTGTCTGGCGTTCCCAAGCCTGAGCATGTAGCCTGCCTCGGTGAACCAGATTCCGGCGAAACCAAAACCATCCAGCCTTTCCTTTAGCCTGTTCATGGAAATGATGGTTTGAGGCTTGAACGTTGGAGAGCACTTGACAGCATTGCCGCCGGCGGACATGTACATCGTCAACAGCAACACTTCCAGATGCGCCGACAGCTCGTTCTTGCCGCCCTGGCGGGCGATTTCAACTGAGAAGGTCAAGCCCAGATTGGCTTGAATGCTCTTAATGATTGCGACAGCTACTTCTGCCTGATAAGGTCGTAGTTTCATGTCAAAAAATCAAGGAGCGAAATGTGCCAACTAATGTAGCCACGACCCTCTAGTGTCGAGAACATGCCCTGGGTAGATTGGAGCATCAGCTCCAATCACGCCTAGAGCCGCTGCTCTACGCTACCCGTGTCATTGCGAGCAAAGCGCGGCAATCTCATAGCCTCGTCAAAGAAGTAGCCTTCCTCATATAATGAACTACTTTGCTCTGGCATATGGTAGAATCTAATCATGAAGAATGGCGATAAAAATCCGGGCCTTAGTCTATGGGAATTGTGGAAAGATACTCTAGCGTTATCAGCTGCCATATTGACATTCTTCGCTGTTCTTGACGTCGCGCTCGCGTACTTCTGCGGTTATGAGCACCACGTCCAAAGCGTTGTAAGCCAACTTGGACTTTGGTTGCCACTTTCCATCTTTGCTCCCATCGCCGTACTATTTGTTTCGGCCTGTGTGGCTCAGCGCCTGGCCATCAGGTGTACCGAGCGCCGAAGGCGCAAGGTTGGACTAGTACTGGCCATAGTAGCGTTCCTTGGCACCGTCATTTGGGTAATTGCTATGGAGAAATGGAGCCCGCAGGGTATGTGGATGTGGATCATCGCTCTGGTACTGCTCGTTCTTGTTTCAGCTGGATGGAGCATGTTTTTGCAGAGGCAGCGAGAAGAGCGGCCAAGCAAGGCGCAAGAGAGAGACGAAGTGCCAAGTACCCCAAAACGCCAAAGAGCGAAGATAACAGACCTTGCTGCGCTACTTGTTCTATTGCTTACCATTGCTCTAACCAGAAAAAAGCCCAAGTGACGATTGCCGCCAGTGAGACAGAAATCCCCTCATTTGATCAGCGCCTTTATCCCCAAAGGTAGGGCTATCTCAGTCAATACCTTAGCGATGGCTTCCTTGAGTGATTTCCTTTGCTCTTTGCTGATGTTGTAGCGGGTCTTCACCAGCTTAGCGATGGTGTTAGCCACCTTCAGGTGAAGGTCGAATCTCTCCGGCTCTGTCACCATAAGTTCCCTGAGCTTGACACGAAGTACAGCGATTTCCTCGTCCAAACCCTCTATACTCCTGGCTTCCTCGAGCTCCAGCCTCTCAGCTTCGTCAAGAGCCTGACCGTAGAACCCGTGCTTTTCGGCTTTTGCGGCGTCCTTTCTTGTCATTCTGTTTCGCCTTGATAAGCCCATAGACGAGGACATGGGCAGCCAAGTCATACCTTTCGGCATCCAAGGCTATTTTCAACAGTTTCGCCATATTCGGGTATCATTTTAGCACGAACGTTCTACCATAGCAAGGCGATTTTGTCACCCCGGGCCATGAGTGGTGAAGTCGTGGTATCGCTAGAATGCAATCTGCAGAAGTGAAGCGATAAGCCAGCCGAGGATACCGCAGGCCGGGAAAGTAAGTATCCAGGTCAAGACAATGCTTCGCGCTATCCCCCAGCGCACTGCCGAAAGGCGTCTTGTGGCACCTACTCCCATAACTGAAGAGCTCATACAGTGTGTGGTGCTTACTGGAATACCAAAATGTGAGGCGACCTCGATAACAGTAGCCGCTGCCGCCGTCGCCGCAAATCCATGGACGGGGCGCAAAGTAGTCATCCTCAATCCCAGTGTCCGGATGACTCGCCACCCACCGATGGCGGTGCCAAAGCTAATCGAGGCTGCCGCGATGACTATTATCCACCACGTGTCAGGGTCCAACAAGGAGAGACGGTCCCACAGACTACTATCTTGATAAAAAGCCACTAGCGCCATAGTGATTAGGCCGATAGGCATCTGCCCATCGTTCTTGCCGTGGCTGTAGGCCATGAAAGCTGCGGACAGGATCTGGAGGTTTCCAAAGGTACTCTGCACTGCCTCAGGAGCACTCCTTCGGAAAAGCCACATTATGACAACCATTACCAGAAAACCGCCGCCAAAACCCACTAATGGGGCAATGCCAACTGCAGAAATCACCTTGGTCAGAACCCCCCAAACGATGGCCCCACTTCCAGAGATGGCAATTCCAGCCCCCACCAGCCCAGCCACCAATCCATGGGTCAAGCTTATGGGCATGCCATAGCGAGTCGCTACAACCGCCCAGATAACAATCGCTCCGGCTCCGGCGATTATAGTGGTCAGGGTTAAGGCGTCGGAGGCAACAATCCCCTTACCGATGGTCATGGCTACTGCGGTACCTGTGGCCGCCCCAGCGAAATTACAGAAGGCTGCCATGATGATGGCAGCCCGTGGGGAAAGGGTGCGAGTCCCAATTACCGTAGCAATCGCATTGGCGGCATCGTTAAAGCCATTGGCAACGCCGAAGCCGATGGCCACCGTGATTACCAGAACTAACAGAGCCAGGGATTCAGGCATGCTTCAATACTACAGCTTCCAGGACATTCGCTACATCCTCGCCTCTGTCGGTAGCACTTTCCAGGTGCTCGTAGATTTCGCGCCACTTGATGATGGTACGCAGGTCCCTGGTGTCATCAAACAGGTCAGCCAGGGCGGCGTGATGCACGTCATCAGCCTCGTTCTCCAGCCTGTTAATCTCCACGCATTGCTGCAGAAGCTGCTTGAACTGGTTACGGCGACGCAAGAGGGGCATAACCTCATTCAACTTATAGGTTACCTTGAGTATGATTGAGGCGAGCTCTCGAGCTCTTTCCGTGGGTTGGGCAATGCGATAGAGGAAGGCTGTCCTAGCAGCGGCATCGATGAAATCCATCACGTCATCCATGCTGTTAGCCAGGCGTGCGATGTCTTCTCTGTCGATGGGCGTTACAAAAGTGCGGTGTAGGCTCTGCATTATCTCGTGAGTTATGGCGTCACCCTCGTGTTCAAGGTCCTTGATTCGCTTCACTTTCGCTTCAACATCCTCATAGGCGTCGAAGAGGTCAACCAACTTTCCTGCCGCTACAACCAAATTGCCGGCGCTTTTCTCAAACAAGTCATAAAACTTCGTCTCTCTAGGAATCATCGAGAACTTAACCAAGGTGCACCTCCCGAACGTCCGGCCGGATTTGCCTCGGTAGGAAACAGTGCATCAGAACAACTAATCCACTGATTGACAGCTTAGTCTGGCGCAATTACTTGCCGCTCACCGTTTCACCGGGTCAGGCACAGCCATGTAATCCAGAGGACCAGTCCCTGGTTTGCTGCGCCCTAACAACTTCGACCCATCCGCATTATAGCAGACGACAGCGAGTTTTGACCAGAGATGACTCTTGGCCTCGAACTGAGCAGTCAACCCCGTTTACTCCCTTGGTCGGGCGACAAGACGTCCTGTGTTCGCCTGTATTGTGACAGCTAATTGGCTGCTCCAAAGCTCTTCGCGCTGGCCTCCTGTTTAATCAGCACACAACCAGTGATATACTACCATAGTACACTCTGCACGGTTTCTGCCACCTCTTGTAACCAAAATGGAGGCCGAAAATGAAGAGACGAGTTTCAAGCATCTTACTCACGATTTCCATCATGGTAGTTACGCTATCAGTTGGTTGCACGGCCGACGAGGAAATAAGGGAGAATGTGGTTGACTCCTTGATACAAGTGAATCTCGTGGCTATAGATGAGATGGATTCGGAGTTGGAGGAGATAGATCAGGAGCTATACATCATTGAACAAAAGCTAATGAAACTCGACCAGGTTATTGCGCCGGCACTGGAATGGATAGAAATCCAAAAGCCGAAAATGATGGAGGAGCATACCACGGGTTCATGGCGTACTCAGGTGAGCCAGGAAGGACTAACTATGCTCAAAAACGACCAATACCAGGTAACAGTACTGAAATTCGAAGCCCGCGAAATCGGGACTCGAGACGAGAAGCTCTCCACCGTAATCAAGATTACTGATTTGACTGCCAGTATGAAAACACAACTTGATTGGGAAACGGTCTACGACGAGCTCGAACAGCAGAAGTCCACTCTGGAGCAACAAACACAGGCAAAACTGGAAAACCGACAGCTATGCACATCAACCCTTCTACGCGTCATCCAATATTGGGAGGACTGGGACATACAGGAGATTAATGGCACCACCTATAGTATCAGTGGGCCTGGCTTAGGAATCGACGGAGAACTCACTACCGGCCGCTGGACCTACCATACAAACTCACAAGAACTTACACCCGCAGATACCCAGGGTTCGGCTCTAAAGAAAATACTGTTGGGCGAATTCTAACTTCCGGTAAACCTCTTTGCCCGTAACCACATTAAGCCCGGCTAGTGGTGATTCTCTTCGTGGGGCTCTTCATGGCTCGCACCTGCACCAACAATTGCACCTACTGTTTCTCCTATCGGGCGCGTCGTGGACGGTAGGGTGGTAACGTTGACATCCAGAGGAGGAGATTCTTTCTTTTTCCCCTCCTTCTTGTGCCCCTTGTATGCCTTGTATCCCTTGTAGGCGGAATACGCTATCAAAGCTACCTCATCTGCGAAGCTCGCCAAGAGGAGTGCCGTCTTGTGTTTAGCAGCCCAGACCGCAATTGCGGCGAGCACACCAGCAGCATGCACTTTAGGTATTATTCCAAGACCTGTCATCCTCTGTCCTTCCTGAAGATGAGCATATATGACCTCAGGAAATGGAGTGGCATAAATGAAGACCGTGCTCTGCTCGATATCAGATACTTCTCCACTGAACAGGAAAACGATGCCTCTCACCTCGGGGTAGTTATCCATAAGAAAAGAGCCTAACCCAGAATAGTGACAACTGGCTACTTTAGGCAGGCTATCAGGGTTAATGTCAATTTCTATTGGTTCACTCATTATCAGGCCTTCGTCACCTACCGGAGATAAAGGCACGGTAATTTCTTCCGTTTGTGATAGACTAGAATTCAGGAATGTTAACTGAGGGCAAAACTTTCCTTCCTCGTCTACGGCGTAAACTAGCCCCACACCCTGCTGCTCAGCAACGGAGACCTTTATGTTAGGTAGAGCCTGAGCTGGGAAAGTCTCATCGACAGCAACAACTGCAATCGGTCGCCCGTCCATCTCAAGATTGGCCACCCCATTACTATCTGTGCTTGCTGTGATTGCTTCAGCTTTAGACACTGGTTCCGATGACTTGCAGGACATCAAGACAGAATTGACCGCTATTGCCATTACCAGCAATAATACGATTGTCCCTCTCACCTGACCCTCCATACCATGTCAGCTGCGCCCATTTCTAGCTCACCACAAATGGCAATCGCCAGGGTACCTTGCGGCGAATCCACCTTGCCAATACCAATACCTTAGCGAAGCGTACGATATTTGTCAATAGTCAAAAGGCCACCGTAATCCGTGGATTGTATCAGTTACAGTCTTGCGTACAGAGTTCCACATACCTACCCTCTCCCTTTACGGGAGAGGGTAGGTGAGGGTGAAACCTAAGGAAATCCCCCTCCCCTTAATCCCCTCCCGCCAGGGGAGGGGAATTGCAGGAAGTTCGCCGCTAACTATGAGAGGTCACCCACGAGGTGGGCTTCTTGAACCTGCACTCACGGATTAGGGGACTACCTGTTCACCGGGACGGTCAAAATGAGCTGTATTCCACCCAGAGCCAATAGCAGATTTGGGACGAATCAGCCAGTATGTTATACTGAGTGGCCAAGAAGAATTTAACCCGTATTCAGCAGGAGAACACAGGCCACTTCACCTCCGGCTGAACCTGGAGTTGCTTCAACCTTTCACGGAGGAGACTGAGCATGAGACATAAATCTGGGGCCGTTCTACTTATCTGCGCTGTGCTGTTCATGTCAGCGTGCGCTAATCCAGCGCTGGAGCACCTTGAGCAGGGCGACAGCCATCGTGACCAGAAGCAGTGGGATGAGGCAATTAGCGAGTATAGCCAGGCCGTGGAACTCAACCCCGACCTGGCTTTGGCCTACAACAACCGGGCCTATGCCTACTGCAACAACGGAGAATGGGAGCTGGCTATTACTGACCTAGATAAGGCAATCGAGCTTGACCCTGGCTATGCCGTGGCCTATAAGAACCGGGGCTGGGCCTACTGCGGCAAAGAGCAGTGGCAGCCAGCTATCAATGACCTGAATCAGGCTATCGAGTTCGACCCCAACCTGGCTGAGGCCTATTACCATCGCGCCGTTGCTCGTGGCGTGGAAAGAGACTGGGATCTGGCCATCGCCGACCTGACCGAGGCTATCGAGCTTGACCCTGACTATGCCATGGCCTACAACAACCGCGGCTACGCTTATGGCCATGAACAACAATGGCAGCCAGCCATCGCCGACCTGACCAGGGCCATCGAGCTTGACCCGGCACTAGCCGTGGCCTATTACAACCGAGGCTCGATTTACGATGCCCAGGGACAATGGGACCTTGCTATCGCCGACCTGACCGAGGCTATCGAGCTTGACCCAGGCCAAGCCATGGCCTATAGCAACCGGGGCTGGGCTTATGTCAACAAGGCACAATGGGACCTTGCTATCGCCGACCTGAGTAAGGCCATCGAGCTTGACCCCAACCTGGCACAAGCCTACAAAAACAGGGGCTACGCGTATGGCGAGAAAGGAGAATGGAACCTGGCCATCGCCGACTACACCAGGTTAATCGAGCTCAACCCGGAGTTGACAGTGGCCTACTTCTATCGGAGCAACGCCTATAGCAGCCAGGCAGAATGGGAGCTGGCCATTGCCGACCTGACTAAGGCTATCGCACTGGAACCTGATTTGGCTGAAGCCTATTACAATCGCGGCTGGATTTACAATACACTGGGTCAATGGAACCCCGGTATTGATAACCTGAGCAAGGCGATTGAGCTAGCCCCCGAATATGCTATGGCCTACAACAACAGGGGCTACGCGTATAGCAACACCGTGCAATATGACCTGGCTATTGCTGACTTGAGTAAGGCCATCGAGCTCAATCCCAATTATGCTCTGGCCTATTACAATCGGGGGAATACCTATTATCTCAAGGGGCAGACGGATTTGGCTGTTGCTGACTTGGGTAAGGTCTTTGACCTGACAAGTGACCCCGACTTGATTGAGGCTGCGAAGCAGCGCATAATGGAACTCGAGGGTAACTAGATAGAGCTAGTGTACTGTCCTCAAAAGGACTCTACATTTGGAGACCTGTTTCAGGATTACGTCGGTGGCGGCTCTCCATACGAAGGGCTAAGGGGTAAATCCTAAGCACTAAGTACCAAATCCCAGACAATATCTAAATCACCGAAACCTCATTTTGTCTTTTCGAGTATTGAAGCGAAGATTCGCATCAGCTCACCGGACTCGTTAATCAACGACCGCCGCTTGCCTTCGGCGTCTTCTCCGTTCGCCCCAACAAGATTCAGCCAGTACCTGCTTTCCTCCGCTTCCTTTGGGCAAATCCTGAATCTCATTTTTGTTGCCTCAACATTTGCCATGGTTTTGGGAAGAACCTTTGCGAATTCTATGACATCCCTGGCAAATCTCAGGCTTCGGTCTTCGAAGCCATACTGTTTTAAATTTTAGATATTGGTGATTTGAATCTGTTTAGGATTTAGAAATTGGAAATTAGAATTTGGAGCGAAGCAACTATTTGGGGTTTAGATATTAGGATTTCGGTGAGAGAGAGCTGAATATGCCTAAGCGCTGTCCTTCTCCCACAGGCCACTGAAGAAAGCGGCCACTTTGTCTGCCAATGCTGCCTCATACCCCCGCCAGAAATGGTCAGCTCCAGAAACAAGCTCAAGTTGCTTCGGTTCGGCCGCCTCTCGGCCAATTAGCTCCGCTTTCTCAGCTGAAACCACAAAATCAGCTGTCCCGCACACTATGAGCTTGGGCTTACCACAATCTCTTAGCTGCGGCATTTGCGAAGGTTCAAGAGGCGGCGAAATGAGCACCATCGCCTGGATCCGTTTGTCCCTACAGGCAACAGGCAAGGCTACACCGGCACCAAAGGAATAGCCAAGCAGTCCCATCTTGCCAACGTCGACCTCGGGTTGAGAAGCCAGCCAACTTATTGCCGCCACCACATCCTCCTGCTCGGCAACGCCACCTCCAAAACTGCCCTGACTGCCGCCCACCCCACGGAAGTTGAACATGAAGGCAATTGCGGTCGTGCTGACCAAGCCTGAACCCACAGCCAGAACAACGTTGTTGTCCATCGAGCCACCGTAAAGAGGATGAGGATGACACAGGACTACTGCAGGGAAAACCCCGTCGCCATCGGGGAAAGAACAAGCCCCTTCCAGGATGAGGTCGCCACAGGGAAAAGATACAGCCTTCTGTCTCAGTCCTTCTTCTCCCGATCGCTCCCCCACCAGGCTTTGAGTCTAGCATCCACTTCCTTCTCGTAGCCCTGGTTGCTGGGGAAATAATACTGCTTGCCCTGCAGCGAAGCCGGCAGGTTCTGTTGCTCCACGAAGTGCCCTGCGTAATTATGGGCATACTTATAGCCTTTCCCATATCCCAGCCCACGCATTAACCCGGTAGCTGGATTTCGCAGGTGAAGCGGTACCGGCTCATTGCGACTTCTCTCAACGTCTTGCTGCACCCGAGAGTAGGCTTCATAGAGCGAATTGCTTTTTGGAGCCGTAGCCAGATAAGTTACCACTTCAGCCAGAGCCAGGTTGCACTCGGGCATGCCGACGAAATGCACCGCTTGTTGCGCAGCCACAGCCACCATCAACGCTTGCGGGTCACCCATGCCCACATCCTCAGAAGCAAAGCGTACCAGACGTCGGGCAACATAGAGAGGGTCCTCGCCAGCCTCGAGCATCCGCCCCAACCAATACAAAGCTGCGTCCGGGTCTGAACCGCGCAGCGACTTGTGCAATGCCGAAATAAGGTCGTAATGCTGGTCGCCACTCTTATCATAAAGCAAAGCACGATGTTGCAGTGCTTCCTCGATGGTTGTCAGGCTAAGCCTGCGATAGCCGTCAGCCTCAGGCGAAGTAGCCTGAGCGGCCATCTCCAGCGCATTGAGTGCCACCCGAGCATCACCATTGGACATAACGACCAGGTGCGCTGAAGCCTCCTCAGCCAACTCCACCTTCAATTCCCCCAACCCTATCTCCCCGTCCTTCATAGCTCGTTCAACGATAAGGCGAACCTCTTCATCGGTTAGTGAATTCAGAGTAAATACCCGGCATCTCGAGAGCAAGGCGGAGATAACCTCGAAGGAAGGATTCTCGGTGGTCGCACCGATAAGGGTTACCACGCCGTTCTCCACGAAGGGCAGTATGACATCCTGCTGAGCTTTGTTGAATCGATGAATCTCATCAATAAACAGGATAGTCCTCTGCCCTGACAGCTTGAGCCTGTGCTTGGCCTCATCAACTATGCGGCGCAAATCGGCCACACCGGCGTTGACCGCACTCAGTGGACTGAAGTGTGCCCTGGTGACGCTGGCAATAACGTAGGCCAGTGTCGTCTTGCCACTGCCTGGTGGGCCCCAGAAAATCATCGATGGCAACCGATCCGCCTCAATGCACTTCCTCAATACCCGTCCTTCGCCCACCAGATGCTCCTGCCCCACAAACTGGGCAAAACCCCGTGGCCGCATTCTGGCCGCCAGCGGCATGTCACCACTGACCTCAGAGCCCACACCACCCGCTGCTTCCCCCTTAGATTCTAGCTGGCTCAATTCGAATAGAGTCACGCCCTAATCTCCCCTGCCTTCCGAGCCCTTGCCTCTTCCGGCTTTTCCTTTCTTTTTCTGCGCCAGAGACGATTTAACCGCCCTGTCATAGTAGTTCTTAATCCCCTCCACATAGGCCAGCTCTGATACCACAACAGTAACCTGGACGAAGCCTCTGGCCCCGTAGAAACTGCCGTCTCTTATTTCAGCGTTCCCCGCCACCTCCCGCAGGCGATTCCCCAAGACCTGAACCATATCAATATTAGCTTGTTTTGCCGGGGTTGACAGGAGGTACAGGGCTTTGCCGGCATCCTCCAGCTTGCAATCAATCGACAACCGTATCAAGGCCAGGTTCATCGCCTCCATGGCCCTGATCGTTTCCGAGCCTGTCTCCTGGAAATCCCGCAACCCTCTCCAAGGGAATCTTGACGACCTGAATTTGGTTCTGCCAACCCCTATCGCCGTCCAACCGACTAACGTTTGCACTATGTCACCGGCGTCAAGCACGTTGGCTCCGACAAGTTTTGAGCCAACCGCCTCACCGGCACAAAGAAGGTCATAGAACTGGAAGACTATCTCTCTATTGACGCTGTCCATACTCTGAACCGATGTTATGTCTCCCCATCCCAGCCCCCCGTAATCCACCAGAATCACGGCGTCAGCCACTTTTCCAATCGACTTGAGGCAGACAGCCGTATTATGGATGCGCTGCGGGTCGGCTGCCTCCGATTCAAAGGGAAGAATAATGAGCGCATAGACCGGCTTGCCCGTGTAGCGCTCCTTGAGCAACTTGGCTATCACCGGAAGTCCGCCCGAGCCAAGGCTTCCGCCGGTGCCAGCGATAAGCAAGAAGGCATCCGCCTCGAAAAAACCGCCCACCCTCATAGCCGTCATCACCCGGTCGCTTTCCTGAAGCATATGCTCGGCACCAGCTTCATTCGACTTGCCCAGTCCTGCAACCAGGCCACGTATCAGCACAGGATGTAGCCATTTACGCCCAGCCTTGGGTAGAGCTGCCAGGCTAGCCTGGTCATCGTTAATCGCGTAGGCACGGCTCACTACGCTGACACGCTGCTTAGCTCTCGCCACCTTGTTCAGCCGAGTAAACTCACCGGCCAGCCTGCAGCCACAGTCGCCCACCCCAACAATCAGCAATCTCATGTTATGTGCATCCCCTTACTCAAAACAGCTCATCAGCTTTGTCACAAGTATCCTCGGCGCGCCTTGCCACATTGCCCACGATAATAAGCTGGTCCTTACCAAACACAGCATAGACAACACGCCAATCACCACTACGGATTCGATGAATAGGCCCCCTAAGCTTTCTCACACCTGTGGGTCTCGGATTATCCTTCAGCCCTTGAATAGCCGCTGATACATGGTCGAAATCTTCCCCTCGAAGCTTATCTAACTCCCGTCGCGCCCTGGGAGTCAGCTCAAGCCGATA
This sequence comes from Dehalococcoidia bacterium, assembly GCA_016783225.1. The sequence goes on from JADHWZ010000005.1 coordinate 16,180, forward strand.
CATGCGCCTTCCTCCGGCGCAAGTACTTCCCTACCTCTACCGCTGAGCCTGACTGGGCTTTATAACGAGCCAATTCTGCCTCCATATCCTTAATGTCCTCAATATCTTCACCATAGGCTAGGCCAACAGCTTGCCTAACCAGTTCGGCTATGGAAGTATTATTCTCAAAAGCCAGCTTCCTCAGTCCTTCATGCATTTCTTCGTCGAGATAAACCATCGTCTTTTTCATACTTCACCCCACTCCAGGTGTTTGCAGACCCTAACAGATATATGTCAATATGTCAATTTGCCCTCCGCTACTTGTATCTCCTCACTTCAAAGCGGTACAGCACAACCGGTTCATCGGCTGATATGCCGGCTTTGGCCCGACAAATCTCAATCTGCTTTTCGACAGTGGCTACACCTTCCAGGTCAGGCAGCAACAGCCCCCGCCTGAACCCGCACTCTACGATTACACCGTACTTCTTCGCGTCAAGCTGGTCAACACTATCCACCGGCTCGGGCTCGGTGAGGATATCCACGCTGTATTCTAGCTCAGCCAATTCCGAAGGCACAACCGGCGCAAAGCGAGGATCCCGAGTGGCCGAACTGATGGCATTGGCAACGATTTCCTCAGCTACGTTCGCCTCGGTTGGCTCAAAGGTGCCGATGCAACCTCTCAGTTCACCATGCTTCTTCAAGGATACGAAAACGCCGAATCTCTGCTTCATTTCAGCGGTAAGCTCCTTTGGCCTGAGCACCTCGTCCCGGCCTACATAGCTTTCCACCGCTTCTCTGGCTAACTCCACTATGGGGTGAAACTGCTTCTCCATTCTATCTCCCTTAAGCCGACATCAGGACACGACTTCAAAGGAAGCTACTAGATAGCCGACTCCGAAAGGCCCCTCGTAAGAAAGAATCTCCGGTTTCACGCCGAGCCCGTCCAGCGTACCTAAGAGGATTACAAAAGAGCGTAAGCCGCATTCTCCAGCCCGCTCAATGAGCTCCCTATCGAAATTCAGTATACCCTGAGTATCCAAACTGGACAACGCCTCCACCAGTTTCTCATCAAAGACCTTACCCATAGGCTCGTAACCCGCTGGCGCTCCTGGAATTAGGCGATGGGATAGATCGCCGCTGGCCACCAACGCTACCTGCTTCTGGCTTTGCTCTGCCGCTCGTCTAATCGCCTTACCAAAAGCGAAATGTGTCTCCAACGGCAGCCAGGAGAAGGTCAGGGGCACCAGCGGCACTCCCCTGACTCCACGAAGCAGGAAGTGCATGGGCACCGTTACTCCATGGTCAAGCCGGTAGCTCTTCTCACCAATAGACTTCACGGCAATGTCAGTCGCTCTTGCTTCCTTCTGGATAAGCGCCACCATTTCGAGGTCATTATCAAAGTCATGCCGGGGCCCGCGAACGCCCCAGCTAGCCAGATCACCGGTCGATGATTTTGCGGTCAGTATGCCCATAGCATCACCGTAATACTCTCCGTGAGGGCTGATAATCAAGATTGTTTCAGGATGCTGCCCCGCCAGCTTTTCAGCTAACTGTTCCATAGCCTGCGTCGTTGCCGATATCGCCGCCTCCTGTCCCCCGCCGATAGCAGGTACCAGCAACGGGGGATGAGGCACAATACAACCGAAGACTATCCCTGCCATAGACTACCTCCTCGAACCTTGATCCGTGACTGCCAGTTTGCCTCTATCATGGCAACTCTTCCCCTGTCCTTGCGCCTTCTTCCCTGTCATTGCAAATTCCCCCCCTGTCATTGCGAGCGAAGCGAAGCAATCTCACAACCACCCAAGAGGCTATCCTCTCCGTTCTGCGTTCACAGGCTATGGTTGAACCACCTTTCTTGGTGTCGTTCTCACGTTCAGTTCAGCCCCACAGAACTTGCATTTCGAGCCATCAATGCCAACCACCTGAGTCTCGTAGCCAAACCTGTGAATGACCACCTTGCCACAAGCATAGCAAACGGTGTTCTCCCCGTCGTGGCCGGGGACGTTGCCCAAATAGACGAAGCGCAAGCCGGCTCTTTTGCCAATATCATAAGCCTTCTCCAGACTGGCTATCGGGGTCGGTGGCAGATGAGTCAGGTTATGCTGGGGATAAAACCGGGTCACATGCCACGGCGTTAGCTCACCGAGTTCGTCCTGTATCCAGCAAGCGATGCCCTCTAGCTGCTCGTCATCATCATTCATCGTCGGAACCACATTCGTCACCACCTCAACATGCATACTCCATTTCTGCTGAGCCCGCTTAGCCACGTCGAGAATCCCCCGCCACCGGGGAATCTTGGCTAAGTCCCGGTACAAAGCATCAGAAAAACCCTTAATATCAACCCGCCAGGCGTCAAGATACGGCCCGATACTATCCAGCGCCTCCGGCGTGAGATAACCGTTTGTCACATAGACCGTGTAAAGCCCCTCTTTCTTGGCCAGTTTTGCCGAGTCAAGCGTGTATTCAAACCAGATGCTCGGCTCATTATAGGTCCAGGCGATGCCACCAGAACCGCTTTCTCTGGCGCGTTTTACCGCTTCCTGAGGTGAAATGCTTTTTGAAGGCCTCAACACTTCCCCGGGCTCTTCAACGCAAGAAATCTGCCAGTTCTGGCAATGCCTACAATGGAAGTTGCACCCCCAGCCGCCTAGAGAGTAAGCCAGGCTCCCGGGGAAGAAGTGGAACAACGGTTTTTTCTCAATGGGGTCAACGGCTACCGACGATACCTCAGCGTAGTTAGGCACACGCATGACGCCATCGTCATTTCGACGCACCCGGCAGACGCCAGATTTGGCCGGGCCAATAACGCAACGCCACTGGCAAACATTGCAACGCACCCTGGAGCCAGGGAGCCTCTCATAGAGCAACGCCTCAGGCATTAGCCAACCACCGCCCTGGCCAATTATACCACTTCATTTCGACCGGTTAAATTACAGGGCAACCTCCCACCCACCTCCTGCTGTAAATTCTAAATCCTAATATCTAAACCCTAAACAAACTCAAATGACCCAAACCCCAAATTCAAAACAGAAGCATTTGGTGATTTTGATTTAGATATTGTTTGGGATTTGGTGCTTAGTGCTTAGCAACTGTCTTACCAAGGATTTAGCCCTTAGCCTTTCGCATAGAGAGCCGCCACCCATGTAATCCTAAAAAAGATCTCCGCATATAGAGTCCTTTTGGAGACAGTACACCAGCCTCTCCCATCGAGGGAGAGGAAGCATTTCTGGCATGTTCTCTGATCAAGAGAGAGGGGTATTTGTGGTAAGCTGTCTTGCCGAAGGAGATGGAAAGGGGTATGAGACGTGCGCGGGTCCTCCCAGCAGTCCTCCCTCACCTGGCGGGAGGGAGTTAGAGGGAGGGAGAAAGAGAAAAGCACGGTCGGTAGACAATGCTCAGAACTTGGTTTAGAATAGCTCCCGTATTAAGCCGAAAGAGGGTGAGAAATGATTCCAGAACTCAACGAGGAGCAAAAAATACTCAAGAAGAACGTCCGGGAATTCCTGGACCGAGAGATAACGCCCATCGCCGATGAGTATGACCGCAAATACCACCCTCTGCCCAAGGATGTGGCCGTAGGCCTTCTGAAGAAGCTGGTACCTCTGGGGCTCATAGGTTCCACAGTTCCTCCGGAGTATGGAGGTCAAGGCCTCGACTTTGTTTCCTACGGTGTTCTCAGCGAGGAGATCGCCCGCGCTTATCTCAGCCTGGGCCTGATACTCATGATGCAGGATGGCGCCCTGCTTCCCATTTTGCTCAAGGATGGCACCGAGGAGCAAAAGGCGAAGTTCATCCCCCAGGTGCTGTCGCTGGAAAAAATCACCTGCTTCGGGCTCACCGAACCTGATGTTGGCTCCGGGGCACGTGACATCAAGACCTCGGCTGTACCTGACGGGGATTGCTACGTAATAAACGGCACCAAGACGTGGATAACCAACGGTGGCATTGCCGATATAGCTGTCATCTTTGCCTCCACTGACCCAAGCAAGGGCGCCAAAGGCATTTCCTGCTTCATCGTCGATAAAGCTGAGTCCCCGTTTGCCACCAGGGAATTGCCCAAGCTGGGCTGTCGGTCGTGCCCGACGTCAGAGCTAATCTTCGAGGATTGCCGGGTGCCCAAAAGCAACCTTGTCGGCACTCCGGGCGATGCTTACCGAATAGCGCTCACCGACCTTGTTTCAATTCGAGTGTCTGTGGGCATGGGAGCAGTGGGACTGGCCCAGGTCGCCATTGACGCCGCTATCAGGTACGCGCAGGAGCGCAAGCAATTTGGTCGTCCCATCGGCAGCTTCCAGCTCGTTCAAGAAATGATTGCCGATATGGTCATGATGACCGAGGCAGCCCGGTTTTTCTGCTACCAGGCTTACTACCTGCTGGGCAAGGGAGAGGTCTGCTTCAGAGAAGCCTCCATGGCCAAAGCCTTCAGCACCGAAATGGCCATCGGGGTAACCTCCAAGGCTGTCCAAATCCACGGAGCCTATGGCATCTCCGAAGAATACCCCGTAGAGCGCTACTTCCGCGACGCCCGCACCCTCACTTTCCCCGACGGCGCCACGCAGATTCACAAGCTAATAGTCGGTCGTGAAATGTTGGGCATATCGGCTTTCGTCTAGGGCACTATATGTGCCGTCTCAAACATTTGCACATGATTAAAAAATCCTAAACACAAGGAATTGCTGAACAATGCTATTGCAAGATGGGGTAGGCTGGAGCATCCGCTCTAGCCCGAAGCAATCCAAACCCACATTGTCATCGCGAGAAGCGCCAGCGACGAAGCAATCCCGGCAAATCCATACTGCCTTTGCGAGCGAAGCGAAGCAATCTCGGCGGATGGGAGGAGAGGGGAAACAAAGCACTCCCCCAAGACCCAACCGAGATTGCCACGGCGCTCCGTGCCTCGTAATGACACAAGAGTTAGCACTTTTGAACTTTAATCTGTCATTTTGCATTTCTAAGCGAACTAGGATTTAGATATTAGAATTTCGGATTTGATTACATATGCTGGTCATCGGCTTAACTGGCAACTTCGGTACTGGCAAGACTACAGTCTCTCAAATCCTGGCTGAACTCGGTGCCGCCATGATTGACGCCGACAAGCTAGGCCACGAACTTCTTCAATCCCGTGGCCAGGCCTACCGGGACGTGGTGGTTGCCTTCGGCAAGGATATCCTGACGCCCGACGGCGAAATAGACCGTGACAAGCTGGGTCAACTGGTCTTCACCAACACCACAGCCCTGGCTCAACTCAACCGGATAATGCACCCCAGGATGTATACAATAGCTCAGAAAAGCATCGACCAGTATCGCAAGCAGGGGACCAGGATCGCGGTTCTCGAAGCTGCCTTGTTAATCGAAGCCGGCTGGACACCGCTGGTAGACCAGGTCTGGGTTACCACGGCCCCTGACGGTGTGATAGTCAATCGGCTGAAAAAGCAGAGGGGTCTTGCCGAAGAAGAAATCCTGGCTCGTCTTCAGTCTCAGATGCCATCACAAGAAAAGGTGAAACTGGCCGATGTAGCCATTGATACCGACTGCCCCCTCGGTGAACTGAAGTTGAAAGTCACCAACCTGCGGAACAACCTGTAGCTTTCTGTCATTGCGAGGTAGCAATCCCCGTGGACGAGGGTAAGAGAAATGAACAGGCAATACTATACATATATAATGACCAACAAGACGAACACGGTAGTCTACACGGGCGTCACCAATGACTTACTAAGAAGGGTCTACCAACACAAGGGGAAGCCTATCAAAGGATTTACCAACAAGTATAACATTACCAAACTAGTGTACTACGAAGTGTTCGATGACGCAGAAAGCGCTATTTCCAGAGAGAAACAGATCAAGGCTGGTTCAAGACAGAAGAAAACCGATTCAATCAATAGGATGAATAAGCAATGGCGGGATTTGTCTGGAGAATTATGAGAGATTGCCACGGCACTCCGTACCTCGCAATGACAAAGGGGGGCAAACCCTCGCCACGACTTCCAATCTATCGTTGCGAGCCGAAGCTGCGAGGAACAAAGTGACGAAGCGGTCAGCGAAACAATCTCGGAAAAACCATTCTGTCATTGCGAGCGAAGCGAAGCAATCTCGGCGGACAGGCCGGAAGGGGGAACGAAGCACTCCCCCAAGACCCCACCGAGATTGTCACGGCACTCCGTGCCTCGCAATGACACAAGGGTTAACACTTTTGAATTTTCACCTGTCATTTTGCATTTTACATTTCAACTTCAACATTTCCTGAGCATGTAGGGACGCATTTTCAGGTCTCTCCGCTACCCTGTTTCCTTCTCCCTTAACACGACAGCATACGGCAAATACTTCCTCTCCCTTGACGGGAGAGGATTGAGGTGAGGGTGCAGAAAAATCAAAAATTAAAGGTCCAAAGTTGAAATGACAGATAGAAATGGAAATATTAAGTTGTTGACCCTCAGAGACAGCCCCCCACGCCTAAACTTGACATTCATCCATCCAATCTGGTAAATTTAGGTTCGTTTTTGGACATGACACAAACATACGCTATAGTGGAGACCGGCGGCAAACAATACAAGGTAGCTGCCGGACAGAAAATAGAAGTCGAGCGGCTGGGTGTGGCCGAGGGGGAGGACGTCGAACTCCCCAACGTGCTGTTCATCACCAACGGTGAAGACACCATCATAGGCCATCCGACCATCGACGGTGCCAAGGTAATTGCGACCTGCCTCGGCGAAAGAAAAGGCGATAAGATTATCGTCTTCAAATATAAGTCCAAAGTACGCTATCGGCGGAAAACGGGACATCGGCAGCTCCATAGTACGTTGGAAATCAAAGAAATCGTCAAACCGGGCAAGGTGGTGGTAAAAGGAGACCAAAAGGAAAAGGCAGCAGTTGGAGGTGAAGGTTAATGGCACACAAGAAGGGCGGGGGCAGCACACGCTGCGGGCGTGATAGCCAGTCCAAGCGGCTGGGCACAAAAAGGTATGGCGGTCAACAGGTCCACGCCGGCACTATCCTGGTCAGGCAACGAGGGACTCGTATTCACCCGGGCAACAACGTTGGCATAGGCAGAGACCACACGCTTTTTGCCCTCATCGATGGCGCGGTCAAATTCGAGCCTGCAAAAAAGAATAGAAAAAAGGTCAGCGTCTACGCCGAGTAAGCAAAATGAAAGATAAAATCCACCCTGGGTATTACCATGATGCCGAAGCAATCTGCTCCTGTGGTAATAGGTTTACCACGGGTTCCACCCAGAAGGTGCTCAAGGTTGAGCTGTGCAGCAAATGTCACCCATTCTTCACCGGCGAACGGAAGATAGTGGACACCGCCGGCAGGGTGGAGCGCTTCAAACGCCGCTACAAGCTGACCGAGTAACCAGACAGAATTGCAGGGTTACTTGCGACCTTACTAGACGCTTGTAGGGGCAGACTTTCAGAGGCTGTCCGCCTCTTTTCCCTCTCCGTTGCTGGGAGAGCATACACCAGGTATCTCCTCTCCCTTGACGGGAGAGGATTAAGGTGAGGGTGAGAAAAGATCAAAGATTGGACATTCGCATCTATGGAGATATTACGTTTCCGTCCTCAGGGCTAGCCCCCTGTAACTCCATTCTTGAATTTTGACCTGTCATTTTACATTTTGGCTTCAACATTTTTTGAACATGTAGGGACGGACCTTCAAGTCTGTCCATCTCTTTCTCTCTCCCTCAATTGGACAGCGCCAGCGTGAGGGTGAACCCCGGAGAGCTCCAAAGAGCTATGCCTGCAGTTCTTACAGAAATGGCAACGCCGGAACCTTTCTATTACGGTGGACAAGCAGTAATCGAAGGCGTGATGATGCGGGGCCGAGGAAATATGGCCATCGCCGTCCGCCGCCCTGACGGCGAGCTGGATACGACCAGCCGGCCCCTTGCCAGCATATACAAAGGTCGCTTGAGAAACATGCC
>JADHWZ010000006.1 GCA_016783225.1 Dehalococcoidia bacterium
GTTATCGTCCTCAGAGCGGTTGGTGGTGTATCTGTTTCTTATTCTCACCAGCACTGCCCGGAGTTCCGCGGGCCCGGGCAGGTTTCTGAGGCCCATGAAGAAAAGGCAAGCTACTGAGTAGACGGTCAGTGCTGCCGAGTGCTCGAACTGCCAGGTAAGCAGGGGCAAGAGAGGAGCGACGATGCACATTGCGGTGAAGATGCGGCGGGTGAAGTAGTAGGGAATAGCCAGCAGCACGAAGGTGATGGCCATTGCCTCGGGTGCCAGAACCAGAAAAATACCCATGGTAGTGGCTGCCCCTTTGCCACCCCTGAAGCCTATGTAGACGGGGAAGTTGTGGCCAAGTAGAGCGGCAAAGCCAACTGCCAGCACCCAGGGTTGGGAAAGGCCCAGAGCCTGGGCGACAAGTATAGCGGCGGCCCCTTTTATCACATCGATTGCCCACACCGCAGCCCCTTCGAAGCGGCCGACTTCCCGAAACGTGTTAGCAGCGCCCATGTTGCGTGCGCCAACCTCGCGGATGTCAATGCCTTTTCTGCGCCTGGCTACAAGGTAAGCGGAGGGAATGGAACCCAGCAGGTAACTAATGACTACGACTGCCAGCTCTAGTAGCATGTATTCATCCTCCCGCGCAATGTTGACGATTATACCAGGAAACGGTGTCTTCAGAACACCCGCTTGAGCCTGGGGTTAGGGGTGATTCCGGGGATTCTGCCCCTCTTGGCGATTGGTTTGCCCTCAATCTCGTGGAGGTCGGCGGTGAAGTCAATAGGCCTGGCACCGCTGATGTAGCTGCCGACGCCGAAGAAGTCAACGGGGGCGCCCTCCTCCAGGAAGTACGTTATGCGCTCGGGATCAAGTCCTCCGCTGACAAATATCCTGACCTCTTTGAAGCCGGCCAGGTCAAGCCTGGCCCTGGTTTCCTTGACCAGATCAGCGGTGACTCCCCCACGCTCGCCAGGGGTATCGAGGCGAACCCCCTGCAATTTGCCACCGAGCGCCTGAGCAACGATTATGCTCTCCTCTGGCTCGTCTTTGAAAGTATCTACCAGCGCAACGCGCGGTACTTCGGGAGGCATGTGCTTATCGAAAATCTGGGTGGCTTTGGCGGTATCGCCCAGAATGATAATCAGGGCATGGGGCATGGTGCCAGAGGGCTGGATACCGGCCAGTTTGGCTCCGGAGACGCTCGAGCAGCCCGCGCAGCCACCAACGATGGCTGCGTAGTCCATTGTGCCGGCTATTGATGGATGCACGTGGCGGGCACCGAAGCTCACGATCGGGATTCCCTGCGCAGCATCAACACATTCCCTGGCTGCGGTCGCCCAGCCGCTGCAATGCGCCAGCATGCCCAGATAGGATGTCTCGTAGACGCCGTAGCTCTGGTACGGCGCGGTTATGCGCAAAACCACTTCCTTGCGCTGGAAAGGTTCACCTTCGGAGACTGCCCAGACCTCGCGGTTGTCCTCGGGTAAGGCCTTTTCCAGGAGGGCTTTGACTTCCTCCATGCCGCAGAGTATGCCGGGGCGGCTGGCGAAGACCTCCATGGTAGCTACGGGGTTGATGTTTTCCTTCTTCAGGATTTCCACGGCGCGGACGAAATAGATGTCGGACGTGTCTCCCGCCAGGACAGAATCCGCAATTTCAAAGCGTGCCTCTGGCAGCTCTGCAGGCGTGACCCTGGTCAGCTTGGCTCCAAGCACACGTTCCATGTGCTCCAAGGCGAAGACGTGGGCTTTGTCATCAAAAGTAGCGACGCAATCCACTGGTACCTCAACTGAATAATCGCGGTTTCTGGCATCACCGACACCATGCATTACACAGATGTCGGTGCAGACGCCGCAGACAACTACCACTTCCGGCTTGAGGTCTTCCAGCTTCTTCCCTAAGGGCGTGCCGTAGAAGAAGCTGAAGCGAGTCTTGGGTATTACTTCGCCTGGGTATTGGGAAAGCTCGGGGATGATTTCAGTTTCGACCGTGCCTTCGACACAGTGCGGAGGGAACATAGCAAACTCGGAGTCATCCGGGGCATGGTGGTCGCACAGGTAGAAGAGCTTTGAGCCTTGGGCCAGCTCCTTTTCTAGAAGCTTCTGGATGTTGGGGATGATGCGGCGAGAGCTGGCACCGCAGTAGAGGGGGTAACCCTTCTCAAGAAAGCCGCGTACCATATCTACGGCTACTACTGCTCTAGTCATAGCTTTCCTCCTGAGCTAAAGCTTCTCTGAGCTATCGAGGTCAGCAATAGTTGGGTTCGCTGGGTTCACGTTCACCGCTTTGCTCTACAATATGTGCGAACTGTTCCAGCAGGTCGGCAGCTTGAGCTCTATTACCATTTTCCAGCGCACTCAAGGTATTCTCCAGGATGTCGACCTCGTGAGTTAGCTGCGAGGTGAGGCAGCACAGAGAGCCGCAGCAGGGAGCCATCGCGTCAGACCGCCACAGGAGAGTCTCCTTTATCTCCAGCATTTTCTTCACGTCGTCGATGACCTCTTGCGTTTGGCCAACGCTGTCCAGTTTCTGCCTGGTGGCACTGACGGTATCTTTGTCGATTAGCAGCATTTACCTTTTTCCGTTGAACCTCGGCCCGTTGTCTAATTTTGGCCTTTTTGCTCAAATCTTGGTATCTCTGGCTATCTTCACCTTCGACTCTGTAGGTACAGACCTTTAGGTCTGTACGCCACCTTGTCTCTCCGGACAGGTCTGAAGACCTGTCCCTACATGTTGGGAAGCCCCAACGTGTTAGTGCCTGAAATGGCGCACGCCGGTGAAGACCATGGCCATATTATACTTGTCGGCTGTGGCAATTACCTCTTCATCTCTTACTGAACCACCGGTTTGGATGACGGCAGTCACCCCGCCCTTAGCTGCTACTTCGACAGTGTCAGGGAAGGGGATCATGGCATCGGAAGCAAGAACGCTGCCCTTGGCTGCATCACCGGCCTTCTGCAGGGACAGCTCGGCGCTGACCACCCTGTTTGGCTGGCCCGACCCCATGCCGAGCATTGTGTTGTCTTTGGCCAGGGCAATGGCGTTGGACTTTATATGTTTCATCACTCTCCAGGCAAAAAGAAGATCCCTCATCTCCGCTTCTGTTGGCTGGCGCTTGGATACGGTTCGCGGCTCAAACTCCTTCTCGGTGTAGTAATCTTCGTCCTGGATCAGGAAACCGCCGCTTATGGGGCGCACGTCAATGCCTCTTCTTTCGCTCGATTGCGGCTGGAGCGGCAATGAGAGGAGGCGGAGGTTCTTCTTGCGCTTGAACAACTCAAGAGCTTCCGCGGTGTAGCCAGGAGCGATGATGGCATCGTAGTGGGTCTTGTCTATTTCGGTAGCCAGTGGCAGGTCGATAGGCCGGTTGCTGGCGACGATACCCCCGAATGCAGATACCGGGTCACCGGCAAGAGCTCTTCTGTACGCTTCAATCATGTCTTTGTTGCTGCAAAGCCCGCACGGGTTGGTGTGCTTGACGATAGCTATGGTAGGGTCATCGAAATCCGTTGCCGTGCTCCACGCAGCTTCGATGTCAAGGAAGTTGTTAAAGGAAAGCTCAGGCCCGCTGAGCGGTGTAACTGAGGTCATCCCCAACGGTCTCTGTCCTACGGCTTGCTCGGCATAGAGGGCAGCCCGCTGGTGAGGGTTCTCTCCATAGCGGAGGTCATAGCTCTTCTTCAGGGCTATAGTCATGTCTTGTGTGAAACCGCTGTCGTCCCTCAGATACTGGGCGATGGCCGTATCGTACATGGCCACGTGCTGGAAAGCCTTTTGTGCCAGCCTTCGCCTCTCTTTCAGGTCTATGTCGCCCCGGCGCAGTTCAGCGATGGCAGGGTCATAGTCCTCGGGGTCGACTATTACTAAGACAGAAGGGAAATTCTTGGCGGCAGCTCGAATCATGGTCGGCCCGCCGATGTCAATGTTCTCGAGTGCTTCGTCAAGGGAAACATCGCCTCTGGCCACCGTCTCGACAAAGGGGTAGAGGTTTACGACTACCATATCGATAGGTTGCATCTTGTTTTGAGCCAGCTCATCCATGTGTTGGGGTAGACCCCGCTTGGCCAGGATGCCCCCGTGGACTGCTGGGTGCAGCGTCTTCACCTGTCCATCCAGGATCTCGGGGAACCCGGTGATGTCTGAGACGCTACGGACTCTTACGCCCGCTTCTTCCAGGGACTTCTTGGTGCCGCCAGTACTGAATATCTCAACATCCAGGTCTCCCAGTTGCTTGGCGAAATCAACCACTCCTGTCTTGTTAGAGACGCTGACAATTGCGCGCAAAATGGCCTCCTTACGTTATGCTTATTCTTTGCTTTCCCCTGGTTTCGACAACTTTACCAATTACTATGGCTTCAGGCAAGACGGCGGTAAGTTCGGCCACCTGCTCGGGCGAACAGATAATAGCCATGCCTATTCCCATGTTGAATACCTGGTACATCTCGGCTTCTTCGACACCGCCTTGCTCTTGAATAAGCCTGAAGATGGGGGGGATATGCCAGGTGCTCTTGTCGAGATGAGCGGCGAGGTCCTGGGGCAGGATTCTGGGCAGGTTCCCGACTAGGCCACCGCCTGTGATGTGGGCCAGGCCTTTGATCTTTGATAAAACCGGCTTGAGTTGCGAGTGGTAGCAGCGGTGCGGTTCGAGGAGCTCCTCGCCCAGGGTTCGTTCCAGCTCAGGATGGAAGACCTGCAGCGATGAAGGGTCTTCATCTATCCCGAAGACCCTGCGCACCAACGAATAACCATTGGTATGTAGCCCGCTGGAAGGTAAGCCCAGGACGGCGTCGTTAGGGGAGATGGAGTCGCCCTTAAGGATGTTGCTCTTCTCCACTGCCCCAATAATGCAGCCAACGAGGTCATAATCATCAGGCTGATAAACACCGGGCATTTCAGCCATTTCGCCGCCGATGAGAGCGCAGCCAACGCTGCGACAGGCATCGGCTATGCCGCCAACGATTGTTTCAACTCTCTCTGGCACCAGCTTGCCCATACCAATGTAGTCGAGGAAGAAGAGAGGGTTGGCGCCACACGCAAGAATGTCATTGACGCAGTGATTTACCAGGTCAATGCCTATAGTGTCGTGCTTATCCAGAAGCGAGGCTATCTTGATTTTGGTTCCCACGCCGTCGATGCTGGAAACCAGGACAGGTTCGCTGTAGCCTTTGAACTCGAACAAACCGCCAAATAAGCCGATGTCGGTCAGAACCTCGGGGCGCGAAGCGGACCGGACATGCCGTTTAATCAGGTCTATGGCTTCATCGGCGGCCTTGATGTTGACGCCGGCAAGGGCATAGGCCTTCTTATCTCTCGATTTCACTCAAGCCCCTCGCAGGTAAGGCTTCCAGGGCCAGTTTATCCATCTCGAGCTGCACCGGGATGGGGTAATCACCGGTGAAGCAAGCCAAGCAGAAGATCTCTCTGGGCAGGGCTACGGCCTCGATAAGGCCTTCGATGCTGAGATAACCGAGGGAATCAGCACCGAGGAAGTCTCTGATTTCTGGTATGGTCTTTTGGGCGGCGATAAGCTCCCATCTGCTTGCCATATCCACGCCGAAGAAGCAGGGGTAGCGAATGGGTGGGGCGCAGATGCGCAGGTGCACCTCTCTGGCACCGGCTCTTTTGAGCATGCTGACTACCCTGGGGGTAGTCGTGCCGCGGACAATGCTGTCATCGACCACCACCATTCTCTTTCCGGTAATCATCTCGGAGAGGGGATTGAACTTGAGCGCCACACCGAGGTCCCTCAGCCTCTGGTCAGGCTCGATAAAAGTGCGATGGACATAGCGGTTCTTGAGCAAGCCTTCGCAGTAGGGTATGCCCGAGGCGTGGGAATAGCCAATGCCGGCAGCAGTGGCGGAGTCAGGCACACCCATCACCAGGTCGGCTTCAACTGGATATTCGCGATGCAGTATTGCGCCCATAGATTGTCGTGCCGGGTAGAGCAGCCTGCCCTGAATCACGCTGTCAGGGCGGGCGAAGTAGATGTACTCGAAAATGCACAGGGCTTTTCCATTGCTCTGCTCAGTGAAACTCTTGACCCCGTTTTTGGTGATAACCACTATTTCGCCAGGTTCAACCTCCCTGACGAACTGAGCCCCAATATGGTCAAGGGCACAGCTCTCCGAGGCAATCACCCAGCCGCTGTCAATAGTCCCAAGGCAAAGTGGCCGGACTCCCATGGGGTCACGCACTCCAATCAGCTTGTCCTTGGTCATCACTACCAGCGAATAGGCGCCCCGCAGGCGACGCATGGCATGTCGTATTCTTCTCACCAGACCCCTTTCGGCTGAGGACAGGACAAGGTTGGCGATGACCTCGGAATCGGTAGTGGTGGAGAAGCTATAGCCCTGTTGGAAAAGCTCGTCGCGCAGGAATTCAGCATTGACTATGTTGCCGTTGTGTCCCAGAGCTATGCTTTCGGAATCTGTTTCCACCAGCAGGGGTTGGGCGTTGTTTGGGTGACTGGAGCCTGTAGTTGAGTAGCGACTGTGCCCGATGGCTATGTGGCCGTGGAGATGGCCCAGCTCATCTTCAGTGAATGCCTGGGCCACCAGCCCCATGGCAGTATGGACGTAGATTCTCTTCCCATCGGTCGTGGCGATACCGGCGCTTTCCTGGCCCCGGTGCTGGAGGGCATAGAGAGCGAAAAAGGTAAGCCGACTTACATCCACCCCCGGTGCATAGATGCCGAAAATACCGCAGCTCTCATGCATAGCTGGTTTGTACCTCGATTATAAGCCTTTTCCTAGCCTCAGGTCAATCTGACTCTTGAGCCAGTCCAGGGCGGTGGCTATCGCTTTCTCTTCCAGACGTAGCCTGTGGCCGGCTCCAGGGATTATGACTAGTTTCTTGGGTTTCCCGGCCCGCTCGTGGAGCTTGAAGGCATGTTCTATAACTACCAGGTCGTCTTTGTCGCCGTGAACGAGGAGGAGCGGGCGGGGGGATATTCGGTGAACCCAGCGAATGGGCGCGACCTTGTTGAAGCCTTCAAGCCATTCCTCTGGCAGAGATGGAAAATCTGCGTCTCGAATCACCCCAATGCCGCGGAAGTGGTTAGCCAGAGAAGCCGCACGTTCTTCGGCAGATTTGCCCGGGGGGAAAGCGAAGTTGGCCGGGCAGGCGAGGGTTGCCACACAAGATACCCTCGGGTCGTTGGCGGCAACATAAACGCTGACTGCAGCACCGCCGCTGGAGCCGAGAAGGCAAAGGCGCGAATTATCTACTTCCTTGAGGGTATGTAGCCAATCGATGGCAGCCTCCAAATCCCGTGTCCAGCCAAGGAGGTCCAGGTTGCCCGGACTCTGGCCAGTCCCACGGAAGTTGAAAATCAAGGTGACAAAGCCGGCAGCGCAGAACCTCTCAGCTAGCGCAGGATAACCTCCGTCGGTGGGGCTATGCTGACCGGATGGAATGCCGTGGCAAAGACATATAGCTGGGCAGGGTTGGTTGGCAGTTTCCGGCAGGTAGACTTCGCCGACAAGGCGGAGGTCGTCGACCTCGAGGGAGATGCTGCGTTTTTTCATTGCCTTAGATTATGCCAATTATAATATAATGCGTTTTCAGCCGTACAGGGAACTCGGCAAGCTATTCCAGGGCAAACCCCAACTAGAGATACCACTGGAGAAGGTTAAGGTACGATGATTGGGCGTCCCATGAATGCCGACCTAAAGAGGGTTTCGATATTCCTCGTCAAGAATGGCGAGGGTCATACGCACGGCCAACGGGATAGCCTTCTCAACCTCGGGGCTACATTCCTCAGTGAACGTGCAAGCGCTGGGGATCTCAATGGCAATGATGCTGATTTGCTGTGGTAGAGCCAGATTCAGCCTTTTGCCCAACTCCAATGCAGTAGCTAAGTTCACATCATGAGGTGATGCAGCATGTCTCGTGACATTCAAATCGCTGACTTCGAGGCGATAGACTTCACCAATATCGCCATCTTCAGTCTGTATAGCATCGATGATGATGGCTCTGTCATAGCCTACCAGCAAGTCTAGCAAGGTCAGTCCAGAAGCATTGCTCTCGGAGACGGTGATATCGCGGCCGGACAGTCTAGCCCTAAGCGACTCGGTCACCCGAAGGCCGATACCATCGTCGCCTAGAATAGGGTTGCCCAGTCCTAGAATTAGAGTCTTCATTAATCACCCGTTGTTGCTGTTCAGTTAGAGATTACAACAGCTTGGCCGATTTGGCAAGTTGTGGGGGAAAAGAAAGTAGACTGGCCTCGTTTGAGCCAGTCTACTTGAATTCCCTTGCCGCGCCTTGCCTTCAGCGGATAGACAGCAATTCAACTTTGCGTCTTCGCTTCTTTCTTGCGCAGGGCTTCGCGGCGCCGCTCGAGTTTGGCTAGCTTCTGCTCCTGACCATCTTCCATCGCTTGAGCGAACTCGCAAGTGCTGCATTCGAAGAGGCGACTGCACAGCCGATAGGAGACCTCACCGCGAAGGGCATAGCGGCAGAGCCTCTGATTGCCCGGTAATGCCTTCAGTCTTTCCAGAGCTGCGGCAACCTCAGGTGATTCGCCAGCCTGCTGCATCTGCTGGTCAAACTCACAGGTGAGACAGTCATAATCGCTGGTGCACAGGCGAGAGGCGACGACGCCCATTTTCATCCACACGCAAGGCTTTGGT
Source organism: Dehalococcoidia bacterium (assembly GCA_016783225.1). Next base: position 8,622 of record JADHWZ010000006.1, read on the forward strand.
TTACCAACCTGCTCGGCAACTTCCTCCTCAGTCTCGGCCTCAACCATTGGCTCAACGGCGCCGGTCTTCGCCTTCTGAATCCATACTCGGGCTTCCAGGTTACCTGGCTCCAGCACCAGCACGTTGTTGAATTCCTCTATGGCCTTGGTGCTATTCCCCTTCTTCAAATAGTCTTGACCCTGTTCAAGATGAGCGGCGATTTCCTCTTCTCGCTTGCCTATCTCAGTTTCCTTGCCCTTGGCAGCGACTTCAGGAGCTACACCTGGCTTGCCCTTCAAGGCTTCCTCGATCAAGCGTTCCAGCTTGTCCGGGGTGAAGGGCTTGGTCACATAGTCTATTGCTCCGGCTTTCATTGCCTCGGTGGCTGTCTCCACCGATGGGTAAGCGGTGATGATAACCGCTTGAAGAGCCGGGATTTGTCCTTTTGCTTCCTTCAGCACCTGAATTCCATCTTTCCCTGGAAGCTTGAGGTCAAAGATAGCTACATCAAAGTCATGCTTACGAACCATCTCCAGAGCTTGCTCACCATCCTCAGCGGCAATGACCTGATAACCGTCTTCGCTCAACCAGTCCTTGACCGACTCACGCACAATGGTCTCATCGTCGACAAGCAAGATAGGTTTTCGCATTTCTTTTGCCTCCTTTCCTTTTCGTTCTGTGGCTGGGATTTGTTGCTGCGTCATTGTTGCTACCTCCTACTTGATCTATGGACGATTTTCCTGTCGGTGTTTGTTTTCGCTGCCTACCCTGTAGTTGGTGCAATTTCTGTGCCAAAAAAAGAAGCTATCCCCATAACTTGAGATAGCTTGTCTTCCGAACGAACCAGTAATGTTTAGGTTGTGTGCCCCAGCTATTCTGGGAACAGACCAATCACTTAGTGTTTACTTTGCTTACACTCAAGCCGTATTCCTTGACCTTGTTGTACAATGTCACCCGGCTTATGCCCAAGATTCTAGCTGCCCTGGCAAAATTCCCTTGAGTCCCGTCAAGGGTGTGCATAATGTGATGCCTCTCCAGTTCTTTTAGACTCTTGCTTGCGGCAGTTGAGTAAGCCGGCGCTACATCTTGATAACATAGGTCATCCAGTGTTATTGTGTTGTCCTTGGCCAGAATGACCGCCCTTTCAATGGCATTTTCGAGCTCTCGAACGTTGCCCGGCCAGTTGTATTTGACAAGAAACCCCTTTGCCTCAGTTGAGAAACTGGTTGCTTCCTTTTGATTCTCCAGCGAAAACTTGTTCAAGAAATGCTCAGCCAGAAGGGGAATGTCTTCCGTTCTTTGGCGCAAGGGCGGTAGATTGATGGCTACCACATTTAGCCGATAGTACAGGTCGTCTCGGAATTCTCCTTCGTCTACCGCTTTTCGCAAATCCTTGTTAGTTGCGGAAAGAATGCGGACATCTACCTTTACTGGGTCATTACCACCGACCCTAGTAATCTCCTTTTCCTCAATAGCTCTTAATAAGTGAACCTGTACATTGCTGCTCATTTCACCGACTTCATCCAGGAACAGAATCCCCTTATTGGCATACTCGAATTTTCCCTTCTTCTGAGCGATGGCGCCGGTGAACGCTCCCTTTTCGTGGCCGAAGAGTTCGCTTTCCAGCAGGCTTTCGGGAAGGGCAGCACAGCTAACAGCGACAAAGGGCTTGTCTCGGCGATGGCTCAAATCATGGATGGCTCTGGCGATGAGTTCTTTGCCTGTGCCAGTTTCGCCGGTAATCAGCGCAGTGGCATTGCTGCCAGCTACAGTCCTGACTACCTCGAACAGCTGCTGCATTGTATGGCTCTTGGCAATGATGTTCTGGAAGCGATACCGGTCTTCCAATTTCTGGCGCAAGGAAACGTTTTCCTTTATCAACTCTTGATGCTCAGCCATTTTTTCAATGAGCAACTCCACCCGCTCAGGACAGAATGGCTTCTCGATGTAGTCGTAGGCGCCCTCTTTCATAGCCGCAATAGCAGTAGGGATGCTGCCGTAGGCGGTGATAATGACCACCGCGATGTTGGGATAAAGCTCCTTTAGCTTTTTGGTCAATTCAATTCCATCCATCGCTGGCATGATCAAATCAGCAAAAACGATTGCTGGTTCTTCTCTCCGGGCGATTTCCAGAGCTTCAAGCCCGTTCTCAGCGACAGACACTTCATAGCCAGCGTCACTCAGCCAATCACGAACAGATTCGCGCATGCTGGTCTCGTCATCAACGACGAGGATTCTAGCTGCTTCCTTCATTGTAAACCTCCTGGAAAACGGTGAACGTTAGTCCCTCTGTCCAACCTGCTATCAAGCTCTGTCCTTATCCGTGCAACAACGGCCATCGTTAGTCTCCTTGACTCGATTGAGTGCCTTTCTTCCTCTTGTGAGAAGACGGGATTCTCATCTCCTTTCTCAAATTGGCTACTGCCCGCCGTGAGACACATATTCCAAACTCGTCCTCCAGCCTGGCTCTAATTGCTTCGTCGGAAACGGGCGAGTTCTCGGCCTCGATAAGCTGCTTGATAGATTCTTTTCTGAATCTCTTCGGTCTGGGAAAGAAATCCTTCAGCGGCTTCTCGCCCCAGGGAGTGTCGATACTTCTGCAGGCAATGGCGCGACTGATGGAGCTTGGCGCAAGACCGAGTCTTTTGGCCAGCTCTTTCTGAGTCAGAGGTAGCAAGGCCCTTGGGTCACCTGATTCCAAATAGAGTGCTTGCTTTTCTATGACGCTGTTTAGTATCTGATATATGGTGTCTTTCCGATTATTGATTAGCTCGAGCTTTTTGAAAAGCTGCCTGATTTCCTTAACCTCAGCCTTAGTGAAGGCGCTGGTTCTGTGCATCTCCTCAAATCTCTCATAGTCAATCGCGAATCTTCCTCGAGCCTGAGCCGGGGAGAAGTAAGCTGCGATGAAGCCTTCCGGTCCTCTCTCAACTGAGGCAATCTTAGAGTAATGTATGCCTCTGTCTGGGCTAATAGCGGAAGGATGGTAGAACTCGCCAGCGATGGATAACTCATCCATGAGCTCGTTTATTCTCCGGACTTCGGAAATATCCAGACGGCATTGTTGAGCGATTTCCTCGGGGGTTAATTCCGGCTCGGGATACAGAAAAAGCTGCTTGAACTTCTCCATGCCCAGTTCCTTTATCTGGTTGACGATGTCCAGCTTATTTGCCAGCAGTGACTCGACGTCCAAGGAACCTGGTTCGGCTACCAGCTCCTCTTTGAGTCCGCAGAAATGATGGGATATGTCAGTTCTGGGGAATCTCTGGTAGTGGACCATCTTTTCCTGCCGGTGGAGGCGGTCAAACAAGAGAGACTTCTCTATCTCAGCAACAAGGCGATGAAACTCCTCCTCAGGCATCTCCAGCAAGTTAGCCTGCTCTATTCGGGTATATAGTTTGAGCTCCTGCCTTGCCTGAAGAGACTGCGATTGCTCAGGTTTTGCCACCATCACTGTAAACTTATTGTACTACATTGTAAAGAATATTATCAATACATAAGGCCAGAAGTTGTCTACTAATCCTGTTTGCTATTCTGAGCCCTTCGCCCGCCATTCTGAGCATGGCGGAGGACATTACAGGCTCACCGCGGTCTCCCAGAACCTACCAGAAGCGGCCCTGAGGATCCCCTCGCGGCGTACGGTACCCGTGGGAGCTCAGGCGCCAGGCGCGGTTGGCCTGCTGAGCGATGGTCCCTGACCGTAGCCGACAGGTTCCGGTTGCGCATGTGTCCACATTGTGTCATGTGGTCGATGCAACTTCGTATTCAATTGTTGTCACCATGTTCCGCACGCACACCGATTCATCTGTGCCGTTGGGGTATGAGCTCGCTCAGATAGATAGGGAGATTCTAGAGGAGCACCCTATAGTGAAGATTTGGGAGCGCGCACTAGCCTTGTTGCTAGACCGGAAACAGGAACAGAGTGAGGACTCATTATGTGATTATGCCAAACATCCACAGGGCCAGCAACCCCCAGGAGACCGCTGCCAGAGCTGTCCAGGCCCGGTTATTCCAGGAGAAGATCTTCCTCCCATCCAGAGGTGGTATCGGCAGCAGGTTAAAGGCGGCCAGCCACAGGTTGATTATGAACCCCCATACGCCAACCTGGCCGAGAAATCCGCTGCTGAAGCTGACAACGTAGAAGAGGGCTGCCAGGACTATATTGGCTAACGGGCCGGCGGCGGCGATCAGCCCTTCCTCATGTCGGCGGCTGTAGGACGAGACGTAGACAGCCCCGGGGGCAAAGAAGAGCAGATGGCCGAGGCTGATAATGGCCGAAGCCAGGGCAATCACAAGCCCAATCTTCCACAGCCGGAACTCAGCCAGGTATCCGAACCTCTGGGCTACCAGCTTGTGAGCAAGCTCATGAAATATGAATCCCGTGCCGATGCCGATCAGGGCTATGACGAGGAACGTGGCAAACTGCCGTGGGGAAGTCAAGAGGTATCGGAAGGAAAAGCAGAACCCCAGGACAAGCCAGGCAATCGACAGGTCTCGGATTTCGGTTTTGCTGAATGTCATTCTTGGCTCGGAGTCAACAGTATGAGGAATTCCTTGTTGCCTTCAGCGCCCAGGATAGGTGAGGCAACCAGCCCGCGCAGTCGTAGCCTGTTGTTGGTCGCCCAAACGATGAATCGCCCCAGGACCTGGGCGTGGACCTGCGGGTCTTTGACTATGCCGCCTCTTGGCACCTCTTTTCTTTCTGCCTCGAACTGCGGCTTGAACAGTACGATGATGTGGCCGGGCTCCGTAAGGTGACCTGTTACGTTGGGAATCACCTTGGTTACGGAGATGAAGGACAAGTCTATGGTGGCTATGTCTACCTTTTCGGGAAGGGAAAAAGGGTGATGCGCGTTTGTCCTTTCCATAACAACTACCCTGGAGTCTTGCCGCAGCTTGTAGTCAAGCTGACCATAGCCGACATCTATGGCATAAACGCGCCTGGCACCGCGCTGTAGCAGGCAGTCGGTAAAGCCGCCGGTAGATGCGCCAAGGTCCATTGCTGTTAAGGAAGCGACATCAAGCCCACATTCATCCAGGGCGTGAGCCAGCTTAATGCCGCCGCGGCTGACATAAGGTAGTTTTTCGGCCACATCAAGGCTGGCATCTTCATCGACCAGACTGCCCGCCTTGGTGACCGCTTTACCAGCTACGGTTACCTCGCCAGCCATAACCATAGCCGTGGCTTCACTCTTGTTTTCAGCTAGCCCTCTCGTTACCAGTAGACTGTCCAGTCGCTGCTTTGGCACGGCCTGATTATAGATAAACGATGGCGAGGCTTTCAACAAGGCATGATTCGCTACAGAGTACGCTCAGCCATGAAAAGTAGCTGTATATCATGCAATGTTAGACTGAACAATACAGGCAATTGTTCAGCTGGCTCAATCTTCGTTTACTCTCTGCCCGCACCAGCTAGTCGGACCCCACGTTAGACCATCATCCAAGGGCAGGTTGAACTATGACTTTGGGAATGAACGCACGTTGGCGTCCTCGCTACTACATTCTGTTCCTACAGTGGGCAGCTTATCTAGATGATGCTAAGCAACGGGCCGCCTGTTGCGTCACACTTGCGGCAGAACTCTCTTCAACTCTTCCATACCGAAGTGATGTAAGATTGCCATCAACATACGATAGCCGCTTGTAGGGTGATACAAACGTGATGGCCTAATCATCTCTGAAAGTAATTCCATGGGCGTGAATTCTAGAAATGCCCACTCATTAAATTCGTAGTCAGTGCGCGGCAATCCCCCTAATATCGAATCCAGTTCCGCAGAAGTCAGCCTTAGCCCTGCATATGCGCAAAGAGAGATATTCAAGACATCGCTTTCAAGGAACACCGATAACACTTTGAGGTCGTCGACCTTGTAAGCATCACTACCTAGCCCGAGTTCTTCAAATAGCATCCTTTTACCCCATTCCTGGATGGTAACATTTGGACCAGCCGTGAGATCCCTCCGTGCGAGTTGTTCTTCGATGGAACACGACCAGAGATTTGGATGCCAGGCAACTTTTGGAGATCGTCTTGTAATCAGCACTTTACTGTCACTGGTCACAACTACTGTGTGCATGCAAACAGCATGCGGGAAATGTACTTGAAGCGAGCCTTTAATCAACTCCTCGATAAGCGGTTCCCGTCTACCAGCGATGGTCGAAACGTTCTCTAGATAATATTGCACCTCGCTATAGCGACATCGCCTAGTATATAGCTTTAGTGTAGGCGAATCGGAGAAAGCTGTCGGATTGCGAACCAACATGAACTTCTCTCCATCATCATAGAAACGCTTCTCCTCATAATGCTCGTGGAAGTAATCCTCGTATGGCCCTGCAAATGCCTTTGGTAACCTATACCATATACCGTCATTGTGATGGAGCTCTACATGCACCATGGGCCAGCCCTCACGGAGATTTGGGCAAACTTGCAAGCATAAGGCATCACCCCACCCGATGCCTGGATACGGCGTCACTAGTGAACTCTTGTGCCTTTCGACTAGCCGGGCAAAAGAAACATCGTATTGTTCTCCACCGCGATGAAGGTCTATAAATGATTTGTTCATCTTTACAATCCTTTTTACGAGTTCTGAAGGGAAGAACTCCACTTCTATGTTCGCGTCCAAGAGTCGCCAATAGCCTCTACCACAAATATTTGGATTGGGATCCAGTAGGCCAATCACTACCCTTCGTATTTGCTTTCTAACGATCCACTCCACGCACGGCAGTTTTTCATGTTGGCGTGCTGTGCAAGGCTCCAAAGTGGTATACAGTGTCGCTCCTTTTGAGAGGTCTATGCTTCTCACCTTCTTTTGAAGTAAGGCAAATTCTGCATGGTGTCCCTTGCCCGTTTCCCCTCTATGGGAAGTATCTACAACTGTGCCGTCCTTCACAAGGATGGCGCCGACTTTAGGATTTTGCTCATCTTCAGACTCGGACTTACATGCTTCGTCGATAGCTTTCTTGGCAAACTTCAGCTCAGACCGGTTCATTTGGGTCCTCCTAGAAGCATGCTACCTAAATGAATCATCCGCCCTCCTGAATTCTGGGCCTTAACCTGACTTCTTTAGACACCTTGCGGAGAGCATTGGTAATTAGGGAATCTTGCCCCCAGTACAAGAGCCTCCGCATATGCATATGTGCCTGTTCTTGAGAATACGTGGTTGTGCCCGGGACCAGGTACTCAGATGTATGTCCAACTAGCACTGGGACCCAAGTCTCACATACCCAAAGCCAGTCTTCATTGATGCGTGCTTGCGTTGGGAGCGACGTAGTTAGCATGAGCTGTCTGAGTCCACAGATTAGTTCATTGCTCGCTTCGGTCATCTCGCTACTATCCCCCGTTAATAGGGCTCGTTGAAATCTCTTAGCTTGGTCTTTAATTTCTGTAGTCATGATAGCTACATCGTACCACGAGAGGTTGGCAGGATGGCTTCGCATGACCACAGCAAGGCGGTCCCTTAGCTTCGCGACAAGATTGCGGTTGCCTTTATTTATTGGAACAAACGCGTCTGTTGGCTTGTTTATATACAGCCCCGGGTGCACTGCCCTTGATCTGAAGTGGCCGAGTGATGTGACATTTGTGTCTAAACTGGTTTCCAAAGCTGTACTCCACGCGTGGTGGACTGTGTGTTTAATAATGTTATAGCTTGGGTGACGATGGTTGCGGAGCACTCTATCAAGAGCATTAAATACAACGGATTGATATCCACGTTGTTGTTCGTCCTCAATATTGGTGTCGATGAAATCCAGTGTCTTGTCAAGAACTTGCTCGTGGTCGGGAGGAATGCCAGACTTGTTTCTCGTCTCGCGAAGTACATCATATAGGGTTCTCCGCTTACCTTTATAAGTTGATAGTTTGACTCTAGTTCTAGAGGTAGCAAAGTGGGCAACACAGCGAAGCATCCCCTCCAACAAGCTACGGTATTTCGGAGGTGCATTCTGCAAGATGTTTCGATATTTACTCTTGGGATTCTTCAGCTGCTGCTCTAGTTCTGTGGAAGATATTTCACCATTCTCAAGAAGCGTTTCACTTAATTCTTGTTGCCATTTCGTGGAATCAAATACTGAGGATATCCAGCTATTTTCCAGCGAACGCTTAAGGCTTACAGTGGCAAGCGAAAATGGATCAGTTTCTACAGTAGCTTCAGGCCGAATCTTTAGTGTAAGAAAATCCGGGTGCCTTTTGAGGTAGTAATCATAGAATGATTTGTCTGAAAACAGGTGCAGTATGGCATGGCTATCGTTAATCTGTGCATCACTCAGTGCAATCTCAGTACCGAGAAGAGCATGTGTCTTTAGCAGTCCCAGCGTTCTACGAAATACACTGGGTGACATGGCCCGCGGTTTCCCGGATGCCAACTCAATATATGCTCCGTCTATCCATTGCAGATAACGATGTATATCGATTTCCCTATCTACTGTCATACAATACAATTGCTCGGGCTTCCACTTACCGACTTCCCCGAGGCCGTCGTATAGAATAATCGGCCTCGCCGCATATATCTTACCCGAAGCCCGCACACAGTGTAAGTCGTTGATATTATCATGTCAACAGTCACCTATCTATCTGAACGAGCCCATGTAGCTGGGATCTTGTCAATAGCATCGAACTTTTTAAAGGCTCTGTCCAAGCGGATTGTGCACATTGCACGAAACGCTATTTTGTGACGCTTCTGTTCACCGCCCCGTCACCAAGGACCACAGAGCTCGCAGCGGTCTCAGCCAGACTGCGGGGTATTTCGGCAGCAACCTTTCTACCCGCGGAAGGTGCGAATGCGTCTGCCTAAGGTCTACCCTAGACTGCGTGCTGTTGCGTCCTCCTCAGTGTGAATGCCACTACGGCGATAAGAATGAGGTCCAGCGCAACGAGGATGAAGACGTTTGTGGCAACATCCGCCCAGCCGCCACTGCCCTGGCTTATTTCGACGATTGGTTGAATGAAGTAGTAGGTCGGGAACATCTTCCCAATCCATTCGGGGATTTTGGGAAACATATATAGGAGAGCAGGGCCGAACAGCAGCATTCCACCGAACTTCCAAACAGCGAACAGGGTTGTGGTATCTTTCACTAAGGCCCCAAGTAACAGACCAAGCTCGGCTGCCATTATCGCACCAAGAGCCAGCACCAGAAGCAGTATTCCCGGCTCAGCGCCAAAAGTTCGGTTCAAAACCAGAATCGCTACGCCCATGACGAGGCTGAGAATCACGCCGAGGAGTCCCTTGGCCACGAAAACGTCTCCGATAGTCGCTGGGGTTACCACCAGCCCCTCAAGTGTCTTCTTTTCCTTCTCGTTGATTACGGACATCCCAGGCAATAGGAGGCCGCCCATGAATACGGCCATGAGCACGATGAACGGAAGCAGGCGGTCACTCCAAGGGACACTTACGTCACCACCCAGGGTAATAGCTACGATCTCGACGGGAGCTTCGTGGCCGGCCAGCTCCCTCACCAGATTGAGTATGGTCACTTCCAGGATAATGCGGTTCTTCGCCAGGCTTTCCCCCCAGACGTAGGCCGTGACCTCAATCTCCTCACCCCGAGTAACGGAACCATCGAAATCGTGGGGAAGCACCATGCCGATATCCACGGCACCACTCTCAACCGCCTGCCTAATCTCAGAGATGCTGCCATACTCCTTGGTGATTACCGAGGTCGATTGCTTGAACATGGTCACCAGCTGAGAACTCCCCTCATCCATAATTCCCAACTTGGGCTTGTCTGTGAACAAGGTGCCGAAGGCCAGTGAGACTACGAGTGAAAGGACAATCGGGCCGGCGACGGCCCAAACGAATATGAAGTTCTTGGGGCTCTGCCAGAACTCCTTGCCCAGTAGGATGCCTACGCGTTTGAGACTCATTGGAGTTTCCTCCTCAACGCAATAATGCCAATCCAGACGAGAGCCACAGCGAAACCCAGTAGTATCAGCAGGTTATACCCGATGTCGCCCCAGCCAGCACCAAAGTTGGAGACGCGATGTACCGTATCTACCAGATAATAAGAAGGGATGACCTTAGCCCAACCCGAGACAGTGCCTGGAAACACAACGCCGAACGAAGGTATGACCAAGATGACAAGGGCGATGACAAACCAGCCCATCACGGACATCATGTCCTTACCCAGAGCTGCCAGTAAGAAGCCGACTCCGGTGACTAACACGCCTCCGAGCAGCAGCGTGACTAGCATTATTAGCGGCTGCTGGCTCATGCCACCGACGATTCCCATGAACAACACTGCCTGGCCGAAGGCGAGGGTCATGCCCACAGCCCCCTTGGCGGCAAACAGGTCTTTGACCGTCATGGGTGTAACCAGTAGGGCTCGTATTGTGCGCCGCTCGACTTCCTCGCTGATAAGGACAGCCAGTCCAAAGATCTCAAATAGCATGATGAAGATGGCAAAGAGGGGACGCATGCGATCTCGCGGCGGTATTTGCATGCCCATCATGTCCGGCCCCAGAATCTCCGGCTCTGATGCCTCGAAGCCCAGTCCCGTCTCCTGGTAGGCCAGTTCCTCGATCAGAACCACAACACCGTCTTTGAGCTCCTCGGGTACACTCGAAGCGAAATAGACATTTACCCTGGGCTTCTGGCCCGACGCAAACCTTTCCATTATGTCAGCCGGGAGGGCAATCCCTGCCAAATATTCGCCCTCGATCACCGACTCCTTGAGTGCTGCCTCAGATTCAGCCATCTGGAACTCCAGGCCTTCTTCTTCTGTCAGCTCGAACGCGGGAGGCATCACCGGCGCATAGAGTCCTATCACCAGAGTCTCATCGACTGAGCTCGGCATCAAGAAATAGATGGCCAGGTAGAAGACGATGCCGAGAGCAGTCATAAGCGCAAAGAACCGATTTCTAAAAAAGAGGGAGAAGTCTTTGGAAATCAGGGCGCCGATGGCACGTAGATTCATGCGTAGAGCCCTCGTCCGGTGAGCCTGATGAAGATATCCTCCAGGCTGGCCTCCTCGCTGTGGACAGTGACTACGTTCTCCTGGGCAAAGAGCTCATGGATGGCTTGTGGTGTCTCGGGAGTGTCCAGAATAACCTCGCGGTCCTCGAGCTCACCACTGTGGGTTGCGACTTCAGCTTTGAGCGCACGCTTGCCATATTGCTGCTTGAGGTTGTGTGGTGTATCCAGAGCGACGATCTTTCCTTGATTCATGAAGGCTACCCGGTCGGAGAGCTTATCCGCCTCCAGCATGTCGTGGGTGGTAAGAAAGACCGTAGCTCCCCGCTCGCGCTCTTCGAGGATGATGTTGCGAATGGCCTCAGCCGATGTTGGATCAAGCCCGGCGGTGGGCTCATCAAGGAATAGGACACGGGGGCGATTCACCATCGACCGTGCCACCATCAGGCGCTGTTTCAGGCCTTTTGAATACGTCTCGACTCGGTCTTTCTCCCGCCCTGCAAGGCCGACTCTCTTCAGCAGGGCATTGGCGTCGAACGGGCGTATGCCGAACAGACGTGCGAACAACTTCAGGTTCTCTACGGCGCTCATCTGCTCATAGAGATTAGTATCCTCAAAGCAAACACCGATATCACCCTGCACCTTCTCAACGTTGCTGGCTACATCCATGCCGAGCAGCGTAGCCTTTCCAGCTTTGGGTTTGAGCTGTCCCGTCAGCATCTTGACGGTAGTCGTCTTGCCTGCGCCGTTGGGGCCAAGAAAGCCCAGGATTTCGCCTTCAGCCACGTGGAAGCTGATGTGGTCCACCGCGACCAGTTCGCCATACCAATAGGTCAGTTCTTCAGCAACAATCGCATTGTGAGCCATATCACCTCCTGCATTATTGACTCGCACCAGACCTAGCTTCTCTGAGAATGCTGTCGCCAGAACCAGGCAACTGCGCTTATTGATTCCATTACCTGGATATTTCTTCTACCACTAGTACACACAAAAAACGAGTTTCATTCGAACAACCCCATCGCCCGTTCCGCCATCGCCGTGATCGTCAGGCTGGGGTTAACGCCCACGTTGGCGGAGATAGCAGCCCCATCCACGACGTACAACCCTGGATATCCGTAGACCTCGTGGTTGGGGTCGAGCACCCCACTATCAGGGCCTCCGCCGATCGAGCAGCCCCCCAGGATATGCGCCGTGACCGACATGTTGAAAGCGCTCTCGATCAGGGAGTTGTGTGAGATCCCGTCCGAGACTTCGGCGTAGGCTCGCGCGGCCTGGTTGGCTTCCCGGATGTAGGCCGGCGCGGATTTGCCGCTGGGCGTTGCCGATTGCAACCCTGGCCGGAACCCGCTGAAAAGCCCCCGCCCCCAGGTGAAAGCTATCTGGCTGTCCAGGCTCTGCATGATGGATAGCAGCGAGACGCGCTTGTGCCAGTCTTTCAAGACCCGGAAGGAGGCCGTAGAAGGTCCCGGGTGGCGCAGGAAATGCCAGGCGGTTTTGAGCGCCCGTCGGAAGGGTTGGTCCCCATCCACCAACGGGCCGGAATACAGTTTCATGAACCAGTAGGACCGCGGCAGGCGGTTCTGGGTGACATGGGTGTGGTCGTTGAAATAGAAATCGGACGAGATCGCCGGCCCCTGGGTCAGATCGATATCGCGGTCCTTCGAGAGCACCGCGGTGATGGCCTCCGAGTTGGTCCGTACCCGCTGGCCCAGGGTGGGGGAGAGCTGGGACAAGGTTCCGGCCTCTCGGCAGCGGAAGAGCAGCTCGAGGGTGCCCAATACACCCGCCGCCAATACAACCTTTTGGGCGCGCAAGGGTGCATAGCGGTGGTTCCGCTTGAGCGGGTGGCTCATTGCCACTTCGTATCCCCCTGCCACCGGTCGAATCAGGGTCGCTTTTCTCAGCGGCAAGATCTTCGCACCCAGCTTTTCCGCCAGGTACAGGTAATTCAGGTCCAGGGTGTTCTTGGCCCACGGCTCGCAGCCCCCCAAGCAGGCCCCGCAGGATGTGCAGCCCGTCCGGGGTGGTCCGGCTCCCTCGAAATACGGGTCGGGTGTTTCAACGTCTGGGTTCCCAAAATAAATCCCCAGCGGCACCGGGCCGTAGGTGTCTTCTACCCCAAGGTTTTCCGCCGTTTTGTAAAGGTATTCGTCCTGGATATGGCGGATCGGGCAGGACGTGACTCCCAGCATCCGGGACGCGGTCTCGTAATGCGGCTGGAGTTCGGTCTTCCAGTCAATGCCCAGGCGGTTCCAGGCGGAGTCCTGGTAGAAGGCGTCCTTGGGTTTCAGCAGCACCGCGGCGTACACCAGGCTGCCGCCGCCGACCCCAACGCCTCCAACGATGTTGACATGCTTGAAGAAACGCTGGGTGAAGAACCCCTGCATCCCCAGGCCCGGCATCCAGAATAATGCCAGAGGAGATTGGTTGGCTTTGGCGATGTCCTCCCGCAAAATCCGGCGGCCCATCTCCACCACCGCGACCCGGTAGCCTTTCTCGCTCAGGCGCAACGCGGCAGCGCTCCCCCCGAAACCGGAACCGATCACAATCACATCATAGTCCATCGACCCCCTCCTGGTGCTCTAATAAAAAGGGCAGCATCAAGCCGCGTAAAACCCGGGCTTTGACATAGGTCATCCCTAGTAACGCGCCGGGTGCCAGTTGGCGCAGTTCATCCGCGATATGAGGCCAGGGGAAGGGGTTGTCTGTTTCGTAATGCAGCGCCAGCCCCGGGTTCTCATCGATCACCGAAGTCACGGCGACCAACCGCATAGGGAAGCGCGTTTCCAGCACCCCGCCGCGCTGGACCAGGTTGGTCGCCGTCCCATCACCGCTGAACCGCTTCCCCCACCAGCCGCCCAGACCGCTGACCACCAGGCCCGGCCCTGCGATCTTCCGCAGCCATCCCGGTCCCACAAAAGACCCCTGGTAATAGCCGACCAACGAAGGGATCGGTGGGTATTCCAGGCTGCCGTAAAGCTTCCGGAATTCTCCCAATTTCATCTGGTTGAGTTTCTCTGACCATTCCGACATGCCGTCCTCCTTGAATTCAAGCGCTTAGAGGGTGGTTCTATCTTTGAACTCCATAATGATACCATCCTTAGGGCTCGTATACACCCTCTAACTCGGAAATGGAAGTCTACGTAATACCCCGGTAGTCTATTCTCGCGGGATTTCCCATTTCAAGTTGGGGTGAGGCCATTCTCATCCGTCATCGCTCTTGGCGCCAATGATATGCCCATGTCATTTGGCCGTCAACTCATCCCAGCGTCTCTTGCCTCTTTTCGCCCATTAGGTTCCGCCAGTTGGCTCTTTCGCCGTGAAGCTAAGCATACGGACTCTCGAAGCTATTTTACTACAGGAACCTGCCTATGTCTGCAGTTTGATATGGGAAATCCAGGTTACCTTACTGCCCGGTTATCAGTGACCACAGGGCTCGTAGTGGTCCCAACTTGATGAATGGAGGGCGTAGCTCCAGCTGGGTTTTCTCGGCCGCTGGAAACATATTAATCTCATCGACCTGTGCTTTCAATGCGGATAGCTTTTGGAGCTGTCATGAGTTTTCCCTATTTGTATTTGGGTGATGACCAATCCGCCTTTATCAAGGGAGGGGGTGACATTTTCCCGGGGCACTTATGTGGTGACATGGTGACAGGACGTTAATGTTGGAAACAAAAAGGCAGTGACACAAGCTCTATCTTCATGTTAGACTCGATATGTTAGGTGACATAGTTCAGGAAGTGAGGCCATCGGCGCGGATTTATTCTTGCTGGTAGATTGGTCAGCGCCGTTAGATTTCAAAAAGGGGGTCAAATATGCCTGGGAAGTTATTACTGGCGGTAGTTGCTCTGTCTTTGTTTATCCCGACGGTGGCTTGTGCTCCGACGGAGGCTGAGACGACTAAGATAGGATGTGTGTTGTCTACCAGTGGATTGTTGGGCCCTAAGGGCAAGGCTAGGATGAGTGCTGCCAGGCTCGCGGTTGAGGAAATAAATGCTGATGGGGGAGTGTTGGGAAAGCCTGTAGTATTACTGGAAGAAGACGATGCCACTGAGCCCGAGAAGTGCTTGAAGCTAGTGAAAAAGATGGTTGGTGCAGAGGGTGTGAGGGTGCTTGTGGGTGGTATGAGTAGCGGGGCTGTCATGGCTTCGGGTTCTTACGTGGCAGAGAAAAGGGTGTTGATGGTGTCGCCATCGGCTACTTCGCCGGAGATTTCCGACCAGCCTTGGACTAGCTGGGTTTATCGGACAACGCCTGATGATTCGCTTCAGGCTGTAATACTAGCCGGAGTTGTGCTGGAAAAAGGGTTTACCAGGTTGGCTACCATGGTTCAGGCCAACCCTTACGGCACAGGCTTAGAGAAGGCACTCATTGAGGCGCTTAAAGAGGCTGGATGGACAGGTCAGCACGTGATAGCCGTACATTTTGACCCGGCTCGAAGGGACTATCGCACCGATCTGGATAATATTAAAGGTAGCAACCCGGACGTGGTTTTTGCTGTTACCTATGTCGAAGATGGCATCGTAGTCTTCAGACAAGCTTTAGAAATGGGCTTGGATAAAACCGC
>JADHWZ010000135.1 GCA_016783225.1 Dehalococcoidia bacterium
CTGGATGTGTCTCCCTGCTGACAAGTTTATATGGCTTGGTTACCCTGATAGTTTCTTTTACGCCCTTCAGGGTAAGCAGCCGTGCATCTTCAACCACGCCCTTGTTTCCAACAACACAAACGGCGGTCCGCTCAGCACCTGGGATCGGAATACCTCGGTAACCTGATTTCTCTATTTCGCGAATAACTTCTTGCACCTGCGCTTCCGTAGCCTCATTCTTCATAACAACAAGCATCCAGCTATCTCCTTTAACGACAAACGATCAGACTAGTGCGCTGACCTAACTGCGTCGACAAAAGCCTTGATTTTCTCAACAGATTTCACCCCATTGACCTCAACCCCACTGGAGACATCGACTCCCCAAGGCTGAACTTCCTTGACCAGTTGGCCAACGTTGTCTGGAGTCAGGCCCCCTGCGATAAACACCGGGAACCTCGGCGACACTTCCTTTGCCAACTGCCAATCAAAAACAAGTCCTGTCCCGCCATAAGCATCTCCGACCTGAGAATCAAGAAGACATACAACCCTCTGACTAAGCGATAGCTGGTATCCCGCAGATATCTCATCAACAATTTCTTCATATGTCTTGGCAGCTGAAACATGGACAGTTTTGACAATAGGACGTTCAATCTGCTGGCAATAGTCCCACGTCTCGTCACCGCTAAGCTGCACCCAATCCAGATGGCAATAGTCCGCAGTACGGTTCACTTCACGAGCTACTGAATTGGCAAAAACACCGACCACATCCGGCCGATATGCTAACTCACGGACTACTTCAACCACCTCCAACGCTTTTTCGGTAGATACCCGGCGTCGGCTGGGGGCAAAGACAAGGCCTATGAAATCAGCACCAGCTCTGGCTGCTGCCAAAGCGTGCTGTGCCTCGGATAGTCCACAAATCTTGACCCTGGTCACGCTAGCTCCTTCATTTTAGCCGAAATATCACCGGCTGATAGTAGAGATTCACCAACCAGCGCGGCGTCAACACCCCACTGTTTCAGCTTTTCCATATCTCGGCGGCAGCTTATACCACTTTCGCTGACCACTATTCGGTCTTGTGGGATAAGCGGCCGCAGACGTTCAGTAGTAGCCAGGTCCACGGTAAACGTGTTGAGGTCCCGGTTATTGATGCCAATGATCCTGGCTTCGCTCCCCAGAGCAATTTCAAGCTCAGCCTCATCATGCACTTCCACCAGACAGCTCATGCCCAATTGATGGCTCAGCGAGAGCAACTCATGCAGCTTCTCACGACTCAAGATAGCCACGATGAGCAACAAACTGTCTGCATTATAAGCTCTGGATTCGTAGATATGATATTGGTCATGGAGGAAATCCTTTCTGAGCAGAGGCAACCTCTTGTTTCCCAGTGCATTCTTTACTGCTCTCAGGTGATCAAGGCTACCGTGAAAGTGTTTGGCCTCGGTTAATACTGATATGGCCGAAGCCCCACTATCGGCATAGGTTCGGGCTATCTCTATTGGGTCGAAATCAGGACGAATAATACCCTTCGATGGTGAAGCTTTCTTAACCTCGGCAATGAGCTGTACACGACCACCACGTAGAGCCGAAGCAAAGTCAACAGGCGGGAGCTGCTCAAGCGCCATCCTACGCATCTCATCTAAAGGAAAGATACGTTTTCTAGATTCAAGCTCCGGCCGATTGTCTGATACTATCCGATGTAAGATCATTCAACATCCTTTATGTCAAGTTTTGGCTAAACTTGATAAGCTGGTCTAGTTTCGCTAAAGCCTGACCACTATCTATTGCCTTCCCAGCTAAATCTATTCCATGCCGAAGGTCTCGGGCCTCGTTTCCAACAACTAGGGCTGCAGCTGCATTCATCAGCACCACATCTCTCTGAGGACCTGGAGCACCCGCCAGGATTGTACGCAACAAGGCAGCATTTTCATCGACAGTGCCACCGCCTAGGCTATCCAGACTACCCCTGGGTAAACCGAAGTCCTCAGGACTAACATAATAACTGCTGACAGAATTATCCCTGAGCTCACAAACCTGGGTTCTACCAGTGAGTGTGATCTCATCCAACCCGTCCTCGCCATGAACCACCATGGCATGACGACAACCAAGACCTTGGAGTACCAAGGCCAGCTTCTCCACCAATGACTCGTCGGCTACCCCTAGCACTTGAGCCTCGGCACCGGCGGGATTAGTAAGCGGGCCAATGATATTGAAAGCAGTGCGAATTCCAATTTCACGTCGGGGAGCCGCAGCATGCTTCATAGCCGGATGAAATGTCTGAGCAAACATAAAACCCATCCCCACCTCCTGTAGGCATTTCTGTACTTGCTTGGCAGTGAGATCGATTCGCACGCCCAGAGCCTCTAGTACATCAGCGCTGCCACACTGGCTGCTCATAGCACGGTTGCCATGTTTGGCTATCCTGACTCCAGCCCCAGCAGCAACAAAAGCAGCAGTAGTAGAAATGTTAAAAGTGGATGCATTATCACCACCGGTTCCACAAGTATCCACTACTGGCTCGGCAACGGTCACATGCGTGGCTTTAGCCCTCATGGTCCTGGCTAAGCCAATGATTTCATCTACCGTTTCCCCTTTAAGTCTGAGCGCTGTAACAAAGGAACCGAATTGGGCCGGAGTAACCTCACCATTCATAATCTCCGTCATAACCTGTGATGCCTGATCCACGGAAAGCGATTGTCCGCATGCCAACAAAGCGATAGCTTCCTTAATCATTGCTTTCCTCCCTCTCTTAAGAAGTTTCTTAATACGTCCTTCCCTACGTGAGTCATAAATGATTCGGGGTGAAACTGGACGCCTTCCAGCGGGTACTGGCAGTGTCGTAGCCCCATTATTGCGCCGTCAGCAGTCCATGCAGTTACCTGAAGGCAGTCTGGAAGACCCTCAGATAACACTGCCAATGAATGATAACGGATAGCCGAAAAGGGATTAGGCAGCCCCGCAAACACTCCTTGGCCATCGTGGAATATTGAAGACGACTTGCCATGCATTATCTCCTTAGCTTGTCCAACAAAGCCTCCGTAGCTATAGCCGATACACTGGTGCCCCAGGCAAACGCCTAGTATCGGCAACCTATGACCAAAGTACCGGATGACTTCGTTGGATATCCCCGCCCGTAGCGGTGTAGATGGCCCAGGCGAGATAACTATGCGCTGCGGCCCCATCTTATCAATCTCACCAAGGGTAACCTCGTCATTGCGTACCACCAATACCTCCTCACCAAGTTCACTCAGGTACTGGAAGAGGTTATAGGTAAAACTGTCATAGTTATCAATCAGTAACAGCATGGCTCCTCCCAGGTATCTGGTCTTGGCTCTCAGCTTGGTTGATGGCTTCAAGTAGCGCCCGGGCTTTGTTCATACTTTCCTGAAACTCGCGTCCAGGCACACTATCGTAAACAACTCCACATCCTGCCTGAACATAGGCAACACCTTTCGTCATCACTATAGTCCTTATAGCTATAGCCATATCCATGTTGCCTGAAAAGGAAAGGTAACCTACGGCTCCGGCATAGGGCCCCCTTTTCTCAGGTTCAAGCTCAGCAATTATCTCCATGGCTCGGATTTTCGGAGCGCCAGAAACAGTGCCCGCAGGAAAACAGGCCCGCAAGGCATCGAAGGTAGTCATATCACGCCGCAGCTTGCCCTGAACGTGGGTAACTAAGTGCATAACATGGGAATAACGCTCAACTTCCATCAGTTCACTGACCTCCACTGTGCCCGGCTCACTCACGCGCCCGACGTCGTTGCGCCCCAAGTCCACCAGCATAATATGCTCAGCACGTTCCTTTTCGTCACTCAGGAGCTCCTGCTCCAGCATAGCATCCTGAGCCGGACTTTCCCCGCGGGGTCTGGTTCCAGCCAGGGGACGGGTCATCACAATACCATCCTCCGCCCTCACCAGAACTTCAGGAGAGGCTCCTACGATGTGGAAGTCTCCAAAATCAAAGAAGAACATGTACGGGGAAGGATTGATGGTACGCAAAGCTCTGTAGACTTCAAAAGGAGCAACTTCAGTAGGTTGCGCCAGGCGTTGAGACAGCACCACCTGAATAGCCTCGCCAGCAACGATATATTCCTTTATCTTGAGTACACTGGCTTCAAACTCTTCTCTAGACAAATTTGAGGAAAGCTTTGAGTTATTCATGGGATGACTGGCAACCTTTGTACCCAGGCTAAGCTCAAGTGGTTCGCTCAGCTTCCTCACAAGGTTTTCGATCTTGTCCACTGCCTTTTGATAGGCTTCCTCTATGTCTCCACTGAGACGAGCATGGCTCAAAACCTTGATTTTATGAGTAACATGGTCAAAGACAAGCATAGTGTCTACAAACATAAATAGTGACTCCGGTAATCCCAGGGGGTCGCGGCCTGGAGATGGTAGCTTCTCGAAGCGAGTGACTGCATCGTAGGCAAGGTAGCCCACCGCGCCGCCGTAGAACCTGGGAAGACCCTTAACCGCCACTACCCTAAGCTTGTTCAATTCCTCCGCAACGCGGGTGAGAGGATCGGTCTTGTCCTCGCCTTTAGTGGTAAGCACCCGATACGGTTCGGTGCCTATAAAGCTATAGCGAGCCAATCGTTGACCGCCCTCTACACTTTCCAGAAGAAAGGAATACCCGCCTCGATTGACCTTCAAGAAAGCCGACACGGGCGTCTCCAGGTCGGCAACGATCTCACGGTAAATAGGTACTAGGTCGCCTTCCTTGCCATAGCCCTTAAGTTCTTCCAATGTCGGGTAATACATATGTCTCCTTCCAGTACTGCAAGAAAAGAGAATCCCCTCGCCCATAGGGGCGAGGGGATTAGCCTTCGCGGTACCACCCTACTTAGTTGCCCGTCTGCCGGGACAACCATCTCACTCAGGTACGGCCTCAGTATTCTGAAGCGATACCCTGGGCTCTGCTAACGGTGCCCACTCCGTCAAAGCCTACTCGGACACTATCCTTTCGGTTTGCGGCTCCCGAATCCATTCAACCTCTGCGCTAACACCGGCTCACACCTCACCCGGCTCTCTGAGCTTCGCTGGAGGCATACTAGTCTCGTTCACAGCCTTTTGTTCTATTCTATTACGAAAGACTATACCGGATTGTGAGATTTTTGTCAAACCGTTCGAGGGCTCCCTTGAAATCAGCAATCCGGATTTCATGTCGCCCATAAGAGGCCCTGGGCGGTGCTGCGCTGACAGATAGGAGAAATCGCCCAGAAGACCGGAATGACAATAAGGTATAGAAAGAAGCTTCTACGTTTCAAAACTGTAGCTTGATGATCAGCCCTTGATTACCGGAAGGCAAACATGCAAATGCCTTCTACTGATATCGGCTTCGTCCGGCTAATGGAGCAAATCGCAGAAGGCACAGGCTATAGAGCCATAGAGCTTTGCTGGATGACCTGGCTGGTACAATCAGAGGCTGGCCTAAGCAGGATAGAGAAATATTCAGCGCTTCTGCCCAGAATTTGATTAATCCCTTTTCCCCAAACCAATAGCCTCATCGCAGAAGCAAGAATTGGTCATTTGTCAATTACGTGTAGGTTCTCAGGCGAAAAACGGCAAGACCGGTAGGTTTAGAGCTGATGTCTGTCCATCAGGCAAAGCTGAGCTTCTCCTCTGGCTGTGGTAAACTGTGGGGTATGAGAAGCTTGCGCGACTGTTCCAACTGGAGATAACGAGATAATGCAGCCAGGAACAGGTTTCCGACCAATCGATTACGTCAAAATAAGTATCTTCGGGGCGGCTTTATCGTTCCTTTGGCCCAGCTTACATACCCTCATAATTCCACTCCGCCTTCTGGAACTTGCCCCTGAAGCCCAGAAGAATACCTACCTGGGCATTTTGACCTTCTGTG
>JADHWZ010000007.1 GCA_016783225.1 Dehalococcoidia bacterium
ACGAAGGGTTCCTCAATAGCTACTTCATCCGGCTGGTAGCGAGCTACGATTTCGCCAAGTCTCTCATATAAAGTGGACAATCGTTGTTCCACAGGGATTTTGGAGGACACGCTTACGGCCCCACAATCAACCATCGCCATCACACCCTCTTCCTCATCCACTATACCGTAGCCCAGATTCACAGTGCCCGGGTCAATGCCGAGAACACGCATGCCTATGCCTGAGTCCGCAGCTTCTCCAAAACGGCTTCGGAGAAATCAACGTTGGCGGAGACATGCTGTACGTCGTCCAGCTCCTCCAAATGGTCAAGGAGTTTCAGAGCTTGAAGAGCTTCTTTCTCACCCAGCACCACCATGCTGCTAGGCACACGGCAGACCTCAGCCGAAACAGGTGTCTTCTTCTGCTCCACCACTTGCCGCACCGACTCCAAATTCTGAGGCGTAGTAAGAATCTCGAGGTACCCCGCCTCCACCTTCACATCCTCGGCGCCAGCATCGATAGCCAGCAAAGCCAGCTCCTCAACATCCACCCCGTCAGTCTCTACAGTGATTACGCCCTTACTATCAAAGAGCCAGGCGACGCAGCCGCTTTCACCAAGACTGCCTCCGTGCCGCGTGAACAGGCTGCGTACTTCCTGAAGCGTGCGATTACGGTTATCGGTCAACGCCTCGACCAGAACCGCAACTCCGTTGGGCCCATAACCTTCGACTGTCACCTCGCTCAGGCTGGCTGCCTCCTGCGCACCACTTGCTCGCTTGACGGCACGCTCGATGTTTTCCACAGGCATGTTGTTATCGCGAGCTCTCTGTATCACCAGACGCAGTCGGAAGTTGGACTCAGTACTGGCCCCACCCTCACGCACCGCCACCATAATCTCGCGAGTGAGCTTGGTAAACAGCTGCCCCCGCCTGGCATCAGTTACCCCTTTCTGATGCTTAATCGATGACCACTTCGAATGCCCTGACATTGCTTCCGCTCAACCCAATTTTACCACCCTGCACTGCAAGGGTAAAGCCCTGGAACCTCATCGGAACATTTAGTGCTATAATGCTCGGCAGAAGCTGAATGGGTAAACAGCTAGACCAAAATGATTGATGAACTCATCGGCTGGGGCATTGCCAGCGAGCTTATAGTTGTTATCGTAGCTACCTTGCCATTCATAGAGCTCCGCGGTGCCCTGCCGGTGGCCATAAACCTTTTTGGCATGCCTTGGTACTGGGCTTTCTGCTTGTCCATCATCGGCAACTTGCTCCCCGTGCCCGTCCTGCTGCTGTTCTTCGAGTCGGTAACCAAGGTTATCAGCAAGGTAGATATTGGCAAGAGGCTGGTGAACTGGGTTCTTGAACGCACCAGGCGCCCTGGCACAGTCATCGAGAAATATGGGCGGATCGGCCTCATTCTGTTCGTAGCCGTCCCACTGCCGGTGACTGGTGCCTGGACAGGCTCCATAGCCGCCTTCCTCCTAGGGATGAAATTCAACTCTGCCTTCCTGTCCATCCTCTGCGGACTGATAATCGCCGGGGCTATTGTTACCTGCTTATGCCTCCTCGGCTGGATCGGTGCGGCTATCGCCGGCATCGGGCTCAGCGCCCTTGCCATATTCGGCTGGTGGCGAATCTAGCCTCCGTCTGAAATCCGGAGCTCCCTTAACCACCTCTTACAGAACACCTAGCGGATGCCAAACGGGGAGCACCGTGTACGGCAATGTGGCCTGTAGACGCCAGGTCTGAAATAGCCAAGATCGCCAAGATAGAATTGGCCGCCTTCAAGCAAAACATGGTCTCCTATGAGAAGCATTTCACGAAAAGGAGTCTCCTAGAGTCCGCTTTTCAGGGTTTAACAGTCCAGTTTTGAATTTTTTTCTTGACACATAGCGAGTCGCACTTGACATGTCTAAAGATGTGTGATATATAGACCGAGCGCTCGGTCTACACGCCAAGCGGCAGCCGTTGCCCACGCGGAGCGCAAACGTACCGGATGCACGTATGACAGTTCGAACTTACAGCCCCGATGAGGTGCTGGTTCAGGAGCGGAGACGACAAATAGTCATAGCTGCCGCTGCACTGTTCATCAAGCAGGGCTTTCTCAAGACGACTGTCCGCGAAATAGCGACGCATTCCGGCATGAGCATTGGAACACTCTACCACTATGTCGGCTCCAAGGATGATATTCTGTCATTGTTTGAGGAAGCGGCGTTTTCCTCGTTAGCGACGTTCACTCAGCAAAGCTCGTCCGCCCAAAACGACATGACTCCAAGCAAAGCTCTTCGCCAGGCTATTGCAGACTACCTCTCCTTTATCGATGAGATCCAGGACGTCATCGTTTTCTGGTACCAAGAGACAAGGAACCTCCCAGCCACTCACCGCCGATACCTGTTTCAGCAGGAGGAAGACTGCGCTAACCTGTTTGGGCGACCACTTGCCCGCGGTTGTGAATGCGGAGAGTTCAAGATAGCCAATCTGCCATTGGCCGCTCACAGCATAGTCGTTCTCTGCGACATGTGGGCTTTCAGGCGGTGGTTCCTGCGGAAGCACTTCACGCTGGAGCAATACACTGCACAATTGACTGAGCTTGTGTTTTCGGGACTACGTGGTGACCGCGCCGAGACGGTTTCTTCTTTCTGAGTGAGTTTTCAGGCAGGAATGCTGAGGCAATCGGACCGAATCCGCTCGGAGATCATTCTGAACAATGGATGACGCAAGCGGAAGCCAAACGGGTTCAGCCAAGCGAGACGAGTATGCCGGACGGGCTTCTACAAAGGCGTTGGGCTATTTGAAAGACCGGGGGGACTTTGCAGTTTCCCTACGCGCAAGCTGGAAATGGCGAGATAACGACACAGTGGAGGTGAGCACATGTAATGGCGAAAGAATCAAATCTAGCTCAAATCCAAGGCGAAATACGAATTGCAAGGAGGTAGAAAAATGAAAGGAATTTGGTCAAGAGGTATGCTGGTGGGGCTGGTGGCGATGGCAATGCTAGTGGTTGCCGCTTGTGCCCCAGCCGCGGAGCCGCCGGGGGAACCATCGGCGCCAGCCGCGGAAGCCCCAGAGGTCATCACGATTAAGCTGCAGTCTCTTGCTGCCCCTGGAGAGATGTGGCGCTTCGAGAAGTTCCAGCAAGAGGTCAAGGAAATGAGCAATGGACGCCTTGAGTTCAAGCTTTTCAGCGGCGGGGAGATAGTCCCGACCGTAGAGACGCTGGATGCGGTTGGCTCAGGAGTGCTTGATATGGCGTTCGGTTGTGGGGCATACTACATGGACAAGATACCCGTAGCTGGTGTTGAGTACGGGCTCCCCTTTAGCTGGCAGGCTCCTGGACTCGATATGTATGTCGTGTTTTGGGAGCGAGGGCTTATGGATCTGGTGCGTGAGGCCTACGCTGAGCACAATACCTACTACCTTGGGCCGGTCCATACTGACCCCTACGCGCTGCTCGCAACCAAAGAGTGCCAGACGGTGGCAGACCTCCAAAACCTGAAGATAAGGACTACCGGCGGCGTGGCGCAAGCCTTAGAAAACTCAGGCATCTCGACCGTCTTCTTGCCCGCGGAGGAGATGTACGTAGGGCTGGCTACTGGCACTATTGACGGCACCATCTATGGCGGAGCATCCGGATATCGCGACATGAAGCTCAACGAGGTAGCTAAGTACTACTACAAGCCACCCGTTCAGGCCTGTGCTGTGTGCAATCAGTTTATCAACATGGACCTGTGGAACTCACTGTCTCCCGACCTCCAGGCTATCCTGGTATATGCAACCTCGGATTTCAGCCAGTGGATGACTTTCAATTACATGGACATGGAATACCAGGCGATTGAAAGCATGCGTAAGGAGGGCCTGAAGGTAGTAACGCTACCCGACGAAACCATGGCTGAACTGACCAGGGCAGCTCTACCCGTGTGGGATGAGCTAGCCTCCGCATCTCCGAGAGCTGCCAAAGGGGTGGAGATTGTCAAAGACTGGTTCAGAACAAAAGGGGTGTTGGAGTAGAAGCACCCGATGGACTAATGGAGGGTGTGGCCACACCCTCCATTAGTCCCATAGGCTAGGTCACAATGCGCAACAAGACGTTGGCTAGAGTTCTGCGCGGTATCGATGCCACGAGTGATTGGTCAGGCAAGATTCTGTCCTACCTGTTAGTTCTCGTCGTCATCATACTCATATATGAGGTAGTGGCTCGCTATCTATTTGATTCTCCGACCATTTGGGCTCATGAAGCAAGTTTGCTCGCGTTTGCCACCTATTCCGTCATGCTTGGAGCCTACGCTCATGTCCATGGGACACACGTCAACATGGACCTGCTGTATAACCGCCTGTCTCTAAGAACCAGAGCCATCATGGATGTGTTCACCTTCGTTTTCTTCCTTTTCTGGTGTGGTGTCTTGCTGTGGTATGGAGCTCTCTTCGCTGCCAAGGGAGTGAGGTTTCTGGAACATTCAACCACAGCCTGGGGCCCTCCCATTTTTGAAGTCAAGCTGATGATACCCCTAGCTGCTTTGCTGATCATCCTTCAGGGCATAGCTAAGTTCATTCGTGACCTCAGTATCGCTACGACCGGGAGGAAATTGGAATGAGCATAGAGATGATCGCCTTACTTATGCTAGGCATCACGCTACTACTGCTGCTGACCGGCCTTCCCCTGGCCTTCGTCTTGGGAGCCACGGGTATTGGCTTCCTCTTGTTCCTCGAGGGCCCTCATGCTCTTATCCTGCCCGTAATGAGCATATGGGGGTTGATGAACATCTTCGTTTTCATCGCTGTACCGTTATTCATTTTCATGGGAGTCATGCTGGAACGGTCGGGCGTAGCTGACGATTTGTTCGAGATGATATACCGCTGGGCTGGTCCGGTAAGAGGCGGGCTGGCAATCGGGATGGTGCTCATCTGCGTGATATTTGCTGCTATGGCCGGAACAAGCGGAGCCGCCACTGTTTCTCTGGGACTTATTGCCATCCCCTCCCTGATAAAGCGGGGTTATGATAAGAGTATGGTAACAGGTACCATTCAGGCGGGGGGAGCGCTCGGCTTCCTTATCCCTCCCAGTGCGGTGATGATTATCTATGGAATGCTAGGCAAGGTATCTGTGGGGAGGCTGTTCGCGGCCGGTGTTTTCCCCGGCATGATTCTGGCTGGCCTCTTCATAGCCTATATAGGTGTGAGGTGCTTAATCCAGCCCAAGCTCGGCCCGGCCATGCCCCCAGAGGAAAGAACGTTTACACTGAGGGAGAAACTTGTTTCCACGAGAGCCTTGGCTCTGCCCGCGCTTCTCATCGTCGGGGTACTGGGAACAATCGCTGCTGGAATATGCTCGCCGACCGAGGCTTCAGCCATAGGTGCCGCCGGCGCCCTCGTAGTGGCGGCTGTCCACCGCCGGCTGTCCGTCGCAAACTTTAAGGATGCGCTATATAGAACCGCCAGGATGATGGGTATGATCGTGTGGGTTGCATATGCTGCCATAGTTTACAGCACGGTCTTCGACTATTTTGGCGGTACTGAGTTAATAGCGGGCATATTTACCACCATGCAACTGGGTCCTTGGGGCGTGCTTATAATCATTCAGTTGAGCTTTTTCCTACTGGGCATGTTTCTCGATGACACCGCCATTCTTTTCGTCTGCATGCCCATATACATTCCCCTTGTTGCTCAGATGGGATTCGACCCCGTATGGTTTGGCGTCCTTTATGTCATCAACATGCAGATGGCCTACATAACACCGCCATTCGGCTACAACCTGTTCTATATGAAAGGAATTGCTGCTGATCTGTTCAGTTCGGGGGACATCTCTAAAGAGATATCTTTGGGTGACATTTACCGTTCTATTATACCTTTTGTGGCGCTTCAGGCCATTGGTCTGGCCGTAGTCATGATATTCCCACAGGTAGCCCTGTGGCTTCCGAACAAGTTATTCGGAAGCTAGCAAGTCAAGCTATGAGGACAGCGGCAGAATGGCCCTGCTCCGGGAGAGTTCAGGACAAGCTCTTCAGATTGTATTATGCCGAGAGATGAAGTAGGCGAAGAATATGAATGATGGCGACGGCGGCTTACTGAGTTCATATCGGGTTTTGGACTTGACTGGCGACAAAGGGTTCCTTTGCGGCAAGATACTGGGTGATTTCGGGGCCGACGTTGTTAAGATTGAGCCTCCAGTGGGAGACCCGGCGCGAAGTATTGGTCCCTTTTATAAAGACATCACCCACCCTGAGAAAAGCCTCTACTGGTTCGCTCTAAATACCAGCAAACGGGGCATAACTCTTAACATCGAAGCCCCAGACGGCAGGGAGATATTCAAGAGGCTTGTCAAGACTGCCGATTTTGTCATCGAGTCCTTTGCTCCCGGATACATGGACAGCCTGGGCCTTGGCTACCCCACGCTCGAGAGAATCAACCCTGGCGTTGTAATGACCTCGGTTACTCCCTTCGGGTCAACAGGCCCGTATGCCCACTACAAAGCTCCTGATATGGTCGTGTGGGCGATGGGCGGTTTCATGTCTACATGTGGTGAGCCATCAGAGCCTCCGTATCGGGTAAGCATCCCCCAGTCTTACCTTCAAGGTAGCCTTCATGCTGCTATGGGCTCAATGATTGCCCTTTACCACCGTGAGGTCAGTGGCGAGGGGCAACATGTTGATACCTCTATACAGGAAGCCAACTTCTTTTTCACGGAAGAAGCGATGCCAGTGTGGGATCTATGGAGATTTAATTGGCAGAGAGCGGGGCCTGGCGCATCGCTACCCAGGCCAGATCCTATGGGGCCTCTTTGGATGCGGTTGCTTTGGCCGTGCAAAGATGGATATGTCAACATCTTCCTGGTGGGAGGGGCACAGGCGGGTCTGGTAAGATCATCCGCAGCGGTGGTGGAAATGGCCAATAAGGAGGGGATGGCTGAAAATCTCAGAGGCTACGACTGGAGTACTCATGATGCTTCACATATTAGCCAGGAGGAACGAACCAAGATAGAGGAGGCTATTATTGCCTTCCTGCGAACCAAGACCAAGCAGGAACTCTACGAAGCGGCATTAGAGAAGGGGATCGTCCTCGCCCCGTTGAACACGATCAAGGACATCATGGAAAGCCCTCAGCTTGCAGCCCGGGAATACTTCGTCGAGGTACAGCACTCCGAGCTGGGTGATGCTATTACTTATCCTGGCGCCCCAGTGAAGTTAAGCGACGTTCCCTGGAGAATAAGCCGTCGCGCCCCGCTCATCGGGGAGCACAACGGGGAGATATATCAAGGTGAGCTGGGTTTGACGAAAGAGGAATTGGCCAGGTTAAAGGCGGCCCAGATAGTTTGACCGTCGGAGTTACGGGTCAGAGGTGCAATGTGAGCAAAGAGCGGGTATTTGAAGGGGTAAAGGTTGTTGAGTTCGCCTGGGTTGCTGTTGGCCCTCAAATAGGGAGGACGCTAGCTGAGCATGGAGCTACCGTGGTCCGCATAGAGTCCCACCGAAGACCAGACCTGCTTAGATTAGCCTCGCCGCATAAGGATTTCCAACCGGGCATTGACCGGAGCGCCTTTTTCGCTATGCTGAACACCAACAAGTATGGCATATCTATAGATGCGTCTAAGCCTAAGGGCAGGGATATTGCCAAGAAACTCATTAAGTGGGCGGACATAGTGACTGAGAGCTTCTCCCCGAGAACGATGAAGAGCCTCGGACTCGACTATGAAGAAGCCAAGAAAATAAAGCCTGATATCATCTATGCAAGCACGTGCATGCAGGGTCAGTACGGCCCTCACTCCGCCCATGGGGCCTATGGTGACCAGCTCATGGCTTTAAGCGGTTTCACAGGCCTCACGGGCCGCCCCGACGGAGAACCTGGCATGCCTCCGTTGGCATACACTGACTTCGTTGCTCCCTGGTACCTGGTTACCGCCATCATCGGAGCCTTGCTGCGACTGCGTAAAACGGCCAAAGGAATGTACCTGGAGCAGTCCCAATATGAAGCTGGAGCGACGTTCCTGGCACAGGGCATTCTGGATTACACTGTGAACGGGCGGGTTGTGAACCCCATGGCCAATCGGGATCCCTATGCTGCTCCCCACGGGGCTTATCCTTGTAAAGGTGAGGACAGATGGTGTGCGATCACCGTTTTCACTGACGAAGAGTGGGCAGCATTCTGCGAGGTGCTCGGCAATCCAGAGTGGGCTAAGGACTCCAGGTTCACGACCTTCCTCGGAAGGAAGCAAAACGAGGATGAGCTCGATAGGCTGGTAGCGGAGTGGACCGCTAGCTACACGGCCGAAGAAGTGATGACCTTGATGCAGGCAAATGGGGTACCCGCGGGAGTGGTATACACTATTGAAGACGTGTTCAATGACCCGCAGATGAAGCACAGAGAGCACTTCGTGTACCTGGAACACCCGGTGATTGGGCGCCATGCTTACCACAATGAGGCTAGTAGGTTTTCAAAGACTCCGCCGGATTTTCGGACGGCTGCTCCTTGCCTTGGCGGGGATAATGAGCATGTGTATAAGGAGATTCTGGGGCTAACCGATGATGAGATTGGCGACCTGCTCGTAGAGGGAGTGATCACCACCGATGCTGACTTACCGGGAGGGGGGCACTTCTAGCCCCTCATGATGTATGTGCTGAATGAAATCGCCCGCAGCCGAACCAGGTGCTGTTAAGACGCATAAGTGCGATAGAACGGATAAGAAGGAAAGAAGACTGATGTGAATTCGTGAGTTATGAGTGCTGTTGGGGCAACAGGAGCCAAGAGATAGAGAAAAAACCAAAAAGGAGGAAATCATGCCTGTAGAACTCAGTACAGAAGAAATGTGGGAGGCAATTGAGAAGAATTGCTGCATTCCGGGCTATCCAACCGAGTACATAATGAAACGAAAACACTGGCCCATATACGTTGAGGGGCACGGCATCTACCTGACAGATACTGAGGGGAGAGATTACATTGATGCCACGTCGGGCTTTATGTGTGTAACCCTGGGGCATGGGAACAAGAAGGTTATCGAAGCCATAAAGGAGCAACTGGATAAGCTGCAGTATGTCTTGCCGGGCCGCAACGCGGCCAGCATAAAGCTATGCAAGAGGATTGCGGAGGTTACCCCTGGAGACCTCAACCACGTTCTTCTCGGGCTTTGCGGTTCAGATGCTAATGAGGAGGCTCTGTCGCTCGCCAGACAGTACTTCAAGAACCGAGGAAAGCCAAACAGCATCATCGTATCACAGTGGTACTCCTACCACGGACAGACACTTGATGCTGCGTCTATTACGGGCGTATCTGGCGCTATGAAGGCGACTCACGGCCGCGATGTTGCCAGCACGAACCGTGGAGTCTACCATATAGCCGCGCCTTACTGCTATCGTTGCGATTATGATATGGAATATCCATCGTGCGGCATCCAATGCGCTAAGGCTCTGGATGTGCTGGCAAGGAATATGGGGGCTGAAAATATCGCTGCCTTTGTAGGTGAGCCCGTGCTTGGGAGTTCTGGCAGCGTGAGTCCTCCTCCCGAATATTACCCGATGATAAGGCAAATCTGTGACGACCATGGTTTCCTTCTAATCATGGATGAGGTAATGACGGGCTGGGGTCGGACAGGCGAGGTGTTTGCCTGCAACCACTGGAATGTCGTTCCAGACATAATGACGACGGCCAAAGGGTTAAGCAGTGCCTACCTACCGGTAGCCGCGGTGGCCTTCCGGGACCATGTTAACGATGAGTTTCGCGGGCAGGCTTTTCCATATGGTGGCCATACTCACTCCTGTTACCCGCCCGGTGCCGCAGGCGCACTGGCAGCTATTGATGTGCTGATGGAAGAAAGGCTATGGGAGAATGCGGCCAAGGTTGGAGACCATCTTAAGGATCGCCTGGAGAGAATCAGCGAGGAGTCGGAGATTGTTGGCGCTGTTCATGGAATGGGACTGCACCTGGGTCTCGAGATAGTTGAAGATAAGGCACGAAAGAAACCAGGGAGGCGCTTGGCCGCTGCCATAGTAGCAAAATGCGAAGAAAAAGGTGTCTTGACCATGAGGGAAGAGCCCAGCCTCATACCCATTGTGCCGCCGCTGATAATCACGGCTAAGGAAGCTGACCATCTGTGCGATGTGCTCTCCGAAGCGATAAAGGAGACAGAGGCAGCGAAGAGGAAATAGCATATTAGTAATACAGCCATAGTACATACCAAAAACGGGTTCGCTGAGCAGGCCCGATACCTTCAAGCGGGACGAAGCTCATGGGAGTCTCAGGAGGTACCATAACGCGAAGTACGACGTACAGGCTTGTCTTCGCCTGATCAGATTGAGAATCAAGAAGTATTTGAGGAGTTAAGAATGGGAGCACCAATATTAGACGAAGTCAAAATACTCGCACTCGGTGGTAGCGGGGCAATGGGAGAGGTAGCCGTCAGGACGCTCTTGGAGGGCGAATACGTGGACGAGCTGATGGTGGCCGACTATGACATTGATAGGGCCAAGCAGTTCGTCGAATCACTCAATGATGAGCGGGTCTCAGCGCGCTATATTGATGTACAGAATACCGGAGCACTTGAGGACCTTATGAGTGAGGTCGACCTGGTCATCAATACCGTTGGCCCCTTCTATCGTTTTGGCGAAGCCATCGTGCGTGCTGCAATCAAGGCTGAACGAGATTATGTGGACATAATGGACGATTACGGACCAGCACAGCAAGTGCTGGAGTTGGACGAAGAGGCGCGTAGAGCCGGGGTCACAATCCTCATCGGAATGGGCGCCAGCCCCGGGATTACCAATATTCTGGCAAGACATGCCGCCAACCAGCTGGATGAAGTGGAGTACATCCAGACAGCATGGGGCCATGTTGGTGGCGTGCTACGCCCTGCGCCAGCCATTCGCAGGAAGTCCAAGAGGGTTGTTCAGGATCGAGTTCAGGCAGCTTTCGATCATTTCCTGTACAATGCAAGCTTCAAGGCTCCGGTATTCCGCGATGGGCAATTCGTAGAGGTCGTGCCTTTGGAAGACGGGGAGGAAGTGACATTCCCCAACGGCAAAGGCTTCTTCCAGTACTTCGGCCATCCAGAACCAGTAACGCTACCGCGCTTTATCAAAGGTATAAAAGGAGCCTGCAACCTCGTTGGATTGGAGCCGGAGGAACTTGACGTTGCCCGCGACCTTGCCGCGAGAGTAAGAGCCCAGGAGCTTTCTCCGGTGCAAGCGGCTGAGATGTACCCACAAGAGGTTTACACTAGAAAACAGCAACGGCCGGAGACAGTGGACTTAGGGCCGCGAGTGGGCGGTCTGCACGCCAGTGCTTCCGGCAAGAAGGGCGGAAAGAGAGTGCGGTATGGGTACGGGTGTCAGGGAGAACCTCCCAAAGGCATGGCCGGTTCCACCTCAGTGCCACTTGTGATAGGTGCCGAGCTGATACTGGAGGGCGAGATTGAGCAGCGGGGTGTGATTGCCCCGGAAGCCTGCATCGATCCGTTGCCTTTCTTTCAACGCTACATGAAATATTGGATCAATCCTCCGGGGTCAGTTGAGCAAGCTCTGTATGAAGTCGTGGAGGAACTATGATTCCTGGGCTGGCGGGGACCTCCTCTCCTCAGAGGGGTCGGTAATATCCGGTTGCTCGGCGGAAGATGCCGAAATAGATGGCGTGAAATCCCAGCTCGACTGCACAGTGTAGCTGGACAAAGATGTCACTGCGGATCACTACTATCTCTGGTACAATGCCCGTGCCGGTGCCTACCTCCCTCAGGTCAAGCTCCTCTGCAAAGCGCGAAACCACGCAATTTCATCGCAGGTAGTTCGCGCTTCAGGCTGATGGCACTTATCCTTGGCGGTGCCGCTCACCCACCCCATTGCCTGGACGTATGATACACAGGCTCATAGCGATGGCTCCGGCTGCACCATGTCACGAGTCAGCCGGGGTGGCATGGCTATTGGTGACTGCCATTTCCTCCTGCCACCCCTCCGGAGCCGGACCTGAGTCACTACCTGCAGTTCAACCGCGCTTCACTCTGTAGCCCACCCTCTCCCTGTCCCAGGTTCCCTCGGAAATTGCTTTCAAGTGACTCTTCACAACCTTGCCTGCCCCCGACCTTGGAAACCTGTCAACGAATTCGACATATCTGGGGATCATGAAAAACGCCATCCTCTGTTCACAGAATTCGATCAGTTGCCCAGGCGTCATGGTTTCCCCCTCTTTGAGCTGTAGTGTTGCCTTCACATCATGTCCTCCAAGCTCAGACGGAATCCCCACAACAGCGGCTTCCAGTACACTGGAATGCGAATGGATTATCTCCTCAACTTCAAATGCTGAAACATTTTCGCCTCTCCACTTGATGGCATCGTTTTTCCCCCCGACAAAGTAGAAGTAGCCATCTTCATCCTGGTACCCATAGTCATCTGTATGGAACCACAGATTGCGCCATCTTTCAATGGTTTTGTCCGGCATCTTGTAATATTCCCTCATCATTACATAGGCCCTTTTAGGACGGCAGACAATTTCACCAATCTCGCCTGGCTTAAGTTCATTGCCATTATCGTCAAATACCTTCACCTCCAGGCCGTCGGCAGCTTTGCCGCAAGAACCAGGCCTTCTATCTTCAATAGTGGTCGCAGTAAGAGGATCTACCTCGGTCATACCGTAGGCGTCCGTTACTGCTACGTTGAACCTCTTCTCAAAGGCTTCACGGATGGACTCGGGGGCGTCTGGTATGATGAGCTGCCTGAGGCTGTTATCAGCATCATTGTCTTTGGGTGGCTGCATATACAGTAGATTCATCACAATACCGAAGCCGCCTGATAGAGTTATGTTGTACCTCCTAACGTCCTCCCAAAACCTCCGTGCGCTGAACCTATCACATACTACGATCGCAGCATCTCCAAGTAGAGAGGTCATCAGTATGTCACCCAGCGGGATTATGTGGTATAGCGGGGACACAGAAGCGAATACATCGTTTGGCGTAATCCTCACCAGTTTGGCTCTTTCCTTCCCACACCGGATATACTGGCCGTGCGGCGACACAACTCCCTGCGAAGGCCCAACGGGGTCAGTGGTATACAACATGGTCAAGGTATCGTGAAATTCCACGTCGCTTTCGGGGTTCGCTGGCGAGCCGTGTAGCAGTTCAGGAAAGGAGATAGTGTCCAAGCCCAAGTCCAGGACTCCGCTGCTGCTGGGATGCAAGACCAGCGTGGTCAGAGTTGTCAAGCGGCCTCTAATCGGTTTGATCCGGTCCACAAGGTTCTTGCCAACAACCATGAGCCGAGCGTCGGAGTGGTTGATAAGGTACTGCAGCAGGCTGTCTTTGTGCTGCGTGTTCAGGGGCACAGTAACGACTCCTATCTTGGCCAAGCCAAACCACACATATAGCCATTCCAGGCAGTTACCGAGCAGGATTATCACCTTGTCTCCCTTCCTGAACCCCATCGATAGAAACCAGTTCGCTACTCTATTTGCCCGCTCGTTCGTTTGTTCGTAGCTGGCTACCTCGTCTTTGAAGTAAATTAGCGGTTTTGTCCCATTCTGTCTCGCCTTATCCTCAAGTATTCCCCCCACAGTTGTGCTCTCCAACCGAGATGCTTCTGCCATTGCAGCACTCCTCCGGCATGATAACTGCCCGTGATATTTGAAACCCCTTGGCTTCGGCTATTCGGCTTCTCTTCAGAAATGTCGCGTCTGTCGTTTCGCAACGGTAGATGTAGTCTGAATTGTGACCGAGGGCAGGACCATGCACCCTGTATCGTGAATCATGTCACTGCGCAGGGCCGCAGGTGAGTTGATCATGTCGCGCTGTACTCAGTGCCCTCGCCATCCTCGGCTGGTGGAGAGCATAGCCCCTGCACCACTCTCTACCCAGACCGCCACTCGGCCGCTCACCTCCCCCCAACCAACAAAGATGGGTTGAGCTCATAAATAGGGGCCCCCTCCCTGCTTGCCTCCGTGAGCGAGCTTAGCTTGGCACTCATTATCCCGCAGGCCTTAAGTTCGGACAGCAGGGGATCCACCCTGTGCCCCAGACCAAGCTCGGCGCATATTCTCTTTATTTGAATTCCGTTGATTCGTCGACCTTTCACTTCGGAGGCCATCCTTCCTACCAAGATGGGCATCTTATCCGAATCCGGGTCTCCGATGTTGCCAAAGACCTCGACAATAGCTATCTCAGGATCCCAGCGGCCGGTTCCCTTTGCAGCCTTCACTAAGTGCCTGGCTACGTTGGGCATTTCATATTCCTCGCCTGGTTGAGGAATCAACATCCGATCCTCCCAATCACCACTCTTGGCAGCCCTGACAGGAAGAAGCAGCCTAAAACTGTAAGCCAAAATCAAAATATCCTCAACATCATCATTCACTAGCCTTCTCGCCTCTTGATAGGAAACCTTCCCGGTTCCAACGGCTTTCTCTAAAAGTGGCGCCAATTTGTGCGCATCCTCACTTTTCAAGAAACTGCTTAAGGCCTTTTCCAATCTATTCATTTTCGTCTCTCCGACATCCCATTTGCTACAGCGGCTGCTTCACATGTCTGCGCGAGAAAACCCGAATGTCTGCCCAGTTGCGCCTATTGTAATCTCCGCTCTCCGTGACTTCAAGCCGAAGGTCAAAGTATAATTAGTAGCCCTTTCCGATTTGATCCAAGGGGGTGGCTTTGGTTTGAAACTCAAAGACGTAGTTGACAGGTATATGGCGCAAGTACCGGAAGTGAGGGAATACTGCCAGCGCTGCCTGAGGACAGAGAGGTGGGACGGCAATGTGGTGACAATGGTGATGGACGCTGCCTTTACCTCCATCGGCTTGAACTACTTCCAGTCGGTGGTGCCCAAGGTGGAGGAATTCAGGCAGAAATTCGTACAGCCAGGGAGAGTTCGCACCCTCGAAGATTTGCCGCTTGTTAATGATGACGAACTTGAGCGCATCTGGAAAAACAAGCGCTCCTGGCACATGGCAAAATCCGTCGCTTCCTTTCTGGCCAGAATCAAGCGAGAGAGGCGGTTAGATGATAGACAAGCCTTCATCAGTTGGGCAAAGCATGCCAGGCTCGATGATTGGGAGAAAGACCCGATAGGGCAAATCAAAGGGGTGGGCATAAACACCTTCCAATACCTGAGAATGATGGGTGGTGTCGACACGGTGATGCCAGACAAGATAGTCAAAAGAGTTATAGCAGGAATTCTGGCCGAGGCGGGAAAGGAGATGCCTCCTACCGATATCAATTTCGTCCAAGTGGTAGAGCAGATGGGAAAAGACACCGGCTATAAAGCAATAGAGCTTTGCTGGATGACCTGGCTGGTACAATCAGAAGCTGGTATGAGCAGGATGGAAAAGTACAAAGCGCTTCTACCCAGGATTTGATGTATCAAGAGCGTCTCTGAGCTCTTTCATGAAGCTCCGGAGTTGCACCATTGATTCATCACCAGCTTCCATAAATTGAATTATGCGGCTACCCACAATCACCCCGTCGGCTACGTCAGCTACTTGTCTAGCCTGCTCTGGCGTGGATATTCCAAAGCCAACGCAAAGAGGCTGTTTTGCCACCTGTTTTACCCGTGCCACAAATGCCTGTAAATCAGCGGGTAGACTATTCCTGGCTCCGGTAACACCTGTTACTGAAACCAAATATATAAATCCCCGGGACCTATCAGCCACAAGCCTGATACGCTCTTCAGTGCTGGTCGGAGACAGGAGGTAAACGAGGTCGATATCTCGTCGCCGGCTGACGGCTTCCAGCTCTGAGCCTTCGTCTGGAGGTAAGTCAGGAATGATTAAGCCACTGACCCCGGAGTTGGCGCAGTTGCCACAGAATTCTTCCAGACCATAGTTAAAGACCGGATTGAAATAAGTCATAAACACCAGTGGTATACTGACCTTACGGCTCAACTCCTTGGCTACCTCTAGGCAAATATGGGGCGTGACTCCGTTCTCCAGGGCACAAAAGCTCGCCTTTTGTATAGTAACGCCATCAGCCAGTGGGTCGGAGAACGGTATTCCCAGCTCCACTATATCGCAGCCACTGCTGGCAAGAAGGGGAACCACCTTTAATGTAGCCTCAATGCTAGGATAACCTACAGTAACATAGGGTATAAGAGATGTACGCCCCGGTCGGCTAAAAACAGAATCGATACGACTCACCGCTTTTCTCCCAGTGCTTCAACCACGATATCCATGTCCTTATCTCCACGCCCGGAAAGATTGAGCACGACAATTTGTTCTTTGTCTAACGAACCTGCCATCCTGGCAGCATGGAATACAGCATGAGCCGGTTCCAAGGCTGGAGTAATGCCTTCTGTCTTGCAAAGCAATTGAAAGCCCTCAAGAGCTTCCTCATCGTTTACTGCAACATAGGTTGCATGCCCACTGTCTTTCAGGTAGCTGTGCTCAGGACCAACGCCGGGATAATCCAGCCCTGCAGAGACGCTGTGCGTTTCCCGGATCTGGCCATCACCATCCTGCAAAACATACGATTTCGCTCCATGTAGTACTCCTATTTTACCTTCAACCAACGTGGCAGCATGTTCTCCTGTCTCAAGCCCTCTACCAGCCGCCTCTACTCCGACAAGCCTGACATCTTTGTCGTTCAAAAAGGGATAAAAGATGCCAATAGCATTACTTCCACCTCCTACACAGGCAACTATATAGTCGGGCAGGCGGTTACACTTGGTCAGAATCTGCTCTCTGGTCTCCCTGCCTATTACTAACTGAAAATCACGCACTATTTGAGGATAGGGATAAGGACCAACTACCGAGCCCAGAAGATAGTAGCTGCTCTTGACATTGGTCACCCAGTCTCTCATAGCCTCATTGATAGCATCCTTCAGCGTCCGACTGCCACTGGAAACAAGCTTCACCTCGGCACCCATCAATTTCATACGGAAGACATTCAGTGCCTGGCGGCGCACGTCCTCCTCACCCATATATACGACACACTCCATCCCCAACATAGCACAGACAGCAGCAGTAGCTACACCATGCTGCCCAGCTCCTGTCTCGGCAATAATTCGCTGTTTTCCCATCCTGCGGGCAAGAAGACCCTGTCCCAAGGCATTGTTAATCTTGTGAGCACCAGTGTGAGCTAAATCCTCTCTCTTAAGAAAAATCTGGGCGCCACCGCAGTGTTTGCTTAGGCTTTCCGCCAAATAGAGCGGCGTCGGCCTTCCCGCATAGTCACGAGACAATGAGTCAAGTGCAGTCCAGAAAGAAGTATCAGCTTTAGCCTTCTCGTAAGCTGCTTTGAGCTCGTCTAACGCTGGTACAAGAGTCTCGGGCACAAATCGCCCGCCATAGTCACCAAAGTATCCTGAATCATCAGGTAACAATGTATGCCTCCTTCTGCATCAGCCAAATCATAGGTTATGCTCCTCAGTATTACCCTTTCAACTTCGCTATCTCCCCAACCAATTCTCGAAACTGCTCCGGATACAGGGACTGCAACCCATCGGAAAGTGCATGTGAAGGGTCATGGTGCACTTCGACCAGAATGCCATCAGCACCCACAGCGATGGCTGCCTTTGACAGGGGAATAACATAGTCCCTTCGCCCGCTGGCATGGCTGGGGTCAACCACGATGGGAAGATGGCTAACCTCGTTGATACAAAGTATAGCGCTTATGTCCAGCGTATTTCGTGTATTGTCAGAAAAAGTGCGTATTCCGCGTTCGCACAAGATAAGCTGTGTGTTTCCCTCAGACATAATGTATTCAGCCGACATCAGCAACTCCTCAATAGTAGCCGCAAAGCCTCGCTTCAACAAGATTGGCTTTGAAGCATGTCCCGCCTGACGCAGCAGTGAATAGTTCTGCATATTCCTTGCCCCTATCTGAATGATGTCGGCATACCGTTCCACAACTTCAAGGTTTGTATGGTCGGTAGCCTCCGTTACGATTAGCAAACCTGTCTCCTCACGGACTTTTTTCAGTATCTTCAATCCTTCCTCTCCCAGTCCTTGAAAGCTATACGGTGAGGTTCTGGGTTTGAAGGCTCCTCCTCGAAAGACCTGGGCGCCATATTGTTTTACCAGGCGGGCGATAGTGAGCGCCTGTTCCTCACTTTCTACAGCACAAGGACCAGCCATTACTACCGGCTTCTCTCCACCAATCCTGACATCACCAATGGCTATAACCGTAGGTTCCGGATGTGTCTCCCTGCTGACAAGTTTATATGGTTTGGTTACCCTGATAGTCTCTTTTACGCCGTCCAAAGCAAGCAGCCGTGAATCCTCAACCATGCCCTTATTTCCTATGATACAAACGGCGGTTCGCTCAGCACCTGGAATCGGGATACCACGGTAGCCCAATTCCTCTATTTCGCGAATAACTACTTGCACTTGTTCTTCTGTAGCCTCGTTCTTCATAACAACAAGCATCTTGTCCTCCCTCGTATTAACAATTGCTCAAACTACCGCGCTGCCCTGACTGCTTCAACAAAAGCTTTGATTTTGTCAACAGATTTAATCCCATTGACCTCAACTCCAGATGACACGTCAACACCCCATGGATGAACTTCTTCGACCAACTGGACAACATTCGAGGGAGCGAGTCCTCCAGCGATAACTACCGGGAATCTCGCCGATACCACTTTTGCCAACTGCCAATCAAAGGCTTGCCCTGTCCCTCCATAAGCATTCCCCACCTGTGAATCAAGAAGGCAGACAAGCTCACTATGAAGCCCCAACTGGTATCCCGTGGCTATCTCGTCAATAACTTCCTCCGCGGCTCTAGCATTTGTCACGTGGACAGTTCTAACAATCGGCCGCTCAATCCGCCGACAATAATCCCAATTTTCGTCACCACTGAGTTGCACCCAATCCAGACGGCAATAGTCCGCAATACGGTTCACCTCGTTAGCTGCCGTATCGACAAAGACACCAACCGCAGATGGACGAAGACTTACACCCTGAACCGCTTTTATCATCTCCAATGCTCTTTCTGCAGAGACTTGGCGTCGACTGGGGGCAAATACAAGCCCTATGAAATCCGCACCAGCTTCGGCTGCCACCAAAGCATGCTGTACCTCAGACAATCCACAAATCTTGATTTTAGTCACAATAGTTCCTTCATCCTGGCCGCAATATCAGGCGCTGACATTAGAGACTCGCCAACAAGCACTGCATCAATACCCAACTGCCTCAACTTCTCTATATCACTGTGCTCTTTTATGCCGCTCTCACTGACCACTATTCGACCTTGTGGAATAAGCGGCCGCAAGCGCTCAGTAATCCCAAGGTCTACTGTAAATGTATTGAGATCACGGTTATTGATGCCAATAATCTGTGCTTCGCTGCTCAAAGCAATTTCAAGCTCAGCTTCGTTGTGCACCTCCACCAAACAGGTCATGCCCAACTGGTGACTTAACAAAAGCAATTCCTTCAGTTTCGCGGAACTCAAGATAGCCACAATGAGTAATAAGGCATCAGCGCCATAGGCACGGGATTCATAAATCTGATAAGGGTCGTGAAGGAAATCCTTTCTCAGCAGAGGAATTTCCCTGTTTATCAGCGCGTATTTTATGTCCCTGAGATGATCAAGACTGCCGCGAAAGTTTCTGCCTTCAGTGAGCACTGATATAGCCGAGGCCCCGTTCTTGGCATAAGTCTGGGCTATATCCACCGGGTCGAAATCAGGACGAATAATACCCTTGGATGGTGACGCTTTCTTGACCTCAGCAATTAGCTGAATGCCATCACCACGCAGAGCCGTAGCGAAATCAAGGGGTGGAACTTGCTCCATTGCCGCCCTGCGCACATCTTCCAGTGGAAAATTGCGTTTTCTGGCTTCCAGTTCCAGCAAATTATCTGATACTATCTGTTTGAGTATCATCTGATATCCCTCATGTAAAGCTACGGCTAAGCTTTATCAACTCCTCCATCTTCGCTAAGGCACTACCATTATCAATTGCCTCCCCAGCCAACTTTACTCCATGTTGAAGCTCTTGTGCTCTGCCGCCAGCAACCAGTGCTGCTGCTGTATTCAGCAACACCACATCACGCTGAGGACCCGGAGCACCCGTCAGGATTCCACGTAGCAAGATAGCGTTTTCATCAACAGTGCCGCCCTTCAAGCTGTCCGGGGTAGCTCTGGATAAACCGAAGTCCTCAGGACTGATAGAATAGGTTGTAATGCGATTGTCCTTGAGCTCATAGACTCGTGTCTTGCCTGTGACCGTGATTTCGTCCAGCCCATCCTCACCATGGACTACCAGGGCATGCTGGCAGCCCAGAGATTGAAGCACCTGAGCGAGTTTCTCCGTCAACGATTCCTCAGCTACACCGAGCACTTGGGCTCTGGCCCCGGCGGGGTTGGTAAGCGGGCCAAGGATATTGAACACAGTGCGGATTCCAATCTCACGCCTGGGAGCACCAGCATACTTCATAGCCGGATGGAACACTGGAGCGAAGATGAAACCTATGCCTACTTCTTCCAAGCATCTCTGTACCTGCTCCGCGTTAAGGTCGATTCGCACCCCTAAAGCCTCGAGTACATCAGCACTACCACACTGACTGCTCATGGCACGGTTACCATGTTTGGCTATCCTTACCCCAGCTCCAGCAGCAACGAAGGCAGCAGCAGTAGAGATATTAAAAGTGGACGAGTTATCACCCCCAGTTCCACAGGTATCCACGACCGGCTCCTTGCTGACCACGCGAACGGCTTTGGATCTCATGGTCTTAGCTAGCCCAGCAATTTCGTCAGCCGTTTCCCCTTTGAGCCTCAGCGCCGTGACAAAGGCTCCGAATTGGGCTGGCGTAACTTCACCGCTCATGATCTCTGCCATGACCTGTGCCGCCTGGTCTGCAGAAAGAGAATGTCCGGATACCAGCAAAGCAATGGCTTCCCTAATCATCGTTTTTCCCCTTTCCTAGAAAATTCCTTAGTACGTCCTTCCCTACATGAGTCATGAATGATTCGGGGTGAAACTGGATGCCTTCTACCGGGTACTGGCAGTGCCGCAGTCCCATAATTGTGCCGTCAGCAGTCCATGCGGTTACCTGAAGGTAGTCCGGGAGCCCCTCACGCAATACTGTCAATGAATGGTAGCGAATAGCTGAGAAAGGGTTAGCCAGCCCAGCAAACACTCCCTGGCCATCGTGATATATTGAAGAAGACTTGCCATGCATGATCTCCGCAGCCTGCCCAACGGAGCCACCATAACTGTAGCCGATACACTGGTGCCCCAGGCAAACGCCTAGTATCGGCAACCTATGACCAAAGTATCGGATGACCTCGTTGGATATACCAGCTCGTAGCGGTGTAGATGGCCCAGGCGAGATAACTATGCGCTGAGGCTCCATCTTATCAATCTCCCCAAGGGTAATCTCGTCATTGCGTACTACCACTATCTCCTCACCTAACTCACTCAGGTACTGAAAGAGGTTATAGGTAAAGCTGTCGTAGTTATCGATCAGTAGCAGCATCACTCCTCCCAGGTATCTGGTCTTGGCCCTCAGCCTGGTTGATAGCTTTAAGTAGCGCCTGGGCCTTGTTCATACTCTCCTGAAACTCACGTTCAGGGACGCTATCGTAGACAATTCCACACCCTGCTTGAATATAGGCAACTTCTTTGGTCATCACTAAGGTTCTTATGGCTATAGCCATGTCCATGTTGCCTGAAAAAGAGAGATAGCCTACAGCCCCGGCATAGGGTCCCCTTTTCTCAGGCTCAAGCTCAGCTATTATTTCCATAGCTCGGATCTTGGGAGCTCCAGATACAGTGCCCGCAGGAAAACAAGCCCGCAAGGCATCGAAGGCAGTCATACCACGCCGTAGCTTGCCCTGCACGTGAGTAACCAGGTGCATAACATGGGAGTACCGTTCGACATCCATCAGTTCACTAACCTCAACCGTGCCTGGCTCACTCACGCGCCCGACGTCGTTGCGCCCAAGGTCGACCAGCATAATATGCTCAGCGCGCTCCTTTTCGTCACTGCGGAGTTCCTGCTCCAGCATGGCATCCTCGGCAGGACTCCTCCCGCGGGGCCTGGTTCCAGCCAGAGGACGGGTCGTCACATGGCCATCCTCTACCCTCACTAGAACTTCTGGAGAGGCTCCTACAATGTGAAAGTCTCCGAAATCAAAGAAGAACATGTAGGGGGAGGGATTGATGGTACGTAAGGCCCTATAGACCTCAAAAGGAGCAACATCGGTAGGTTGCGCCAGGCGTTGAGACAGCACCACCTGAATGGCCTCTCCAGCAGTGATATATTCCTTTATCTTTACTACGCTGGCTTCAAACTCTTCTCTAGAGAAGTTTGAGGAAAGCTTTGAGCCACTTACGCGGTGACTGGTAGCCTTTGTGCCTAAGCTCGGCTCGAGTGGTTCGCTCAGCTTCCCCACAAGGTTATCAATTTTTCCCACTGCCTTTTGATAGGCTTCCTCTGTGTCTCCGTCAAGACGAGCATGGCTCAGAACCTTAATCTTGTGGGTAACATGGTCAAAGACAAGCATAGTGTCTACAAACATAAACAGCGACTCCGGTAATCCCAGGGGGTCGCGGCCTGGAGATGGTAGCCTCTCGAAGCGAGTGACTGTTTCGTAGGCGAGGTAACCCACCGCGCCGCCGCAGAACCTAGGAAGACCGCTGACCGGCACTAATCTATGCTTTTTCAATTCCTCAGCAACGAGGGCGAGAGGATCGGTGTTGTCCTCGCCCCTAGTAGCAAGCACTCGGTACGGCTCGGTGCCTATGAAGCTGTAGCGGGCCAGCCGTTGGCCACCCTCCACACTTTCCAGAAGGAAGGAATACGCACCCCGACTAATCTTCAGAAACGCCGACACGGGTGTCTCCAGGTCGGCGACGATTTCACTGTAAATCGGTATTAGGTCACCTTCCTTACCATAGTCCTTGACTTCTTCCAATGTTGGATAGTACATATGACTCTCCATCCAGCACTGCAAAGAAAATCCCCTCGCCCATAGGGGCGAGGGGATTACCCTTCGCGGTACCACCCTACTTGGTTACCCGTAGACCTGGACAACCATCTCTTTCAGGTACGGCCCCAACAACTTGAAGCGATACCCTGGGCTCTGCTAACGGTGCCCACTCCGTCAAAGCCTACTCGGAGGCTATCCTTTCGGTTTGCGGCTCCCAAGTCCATTCAGCCTCTGCGCCAGCACCGGCTCACACCTCACCCGGCTCTCTGAGCTTCGCTGGAGACATACTAGTCTCGTTCACGGCCTTTTTTGTTCTATTCTGTTAGGCAAGACTATACTTGATTATGACGTTTTTGTCAAGCGGTTCGAGGACTACTCCAGAGCAGCGATCCGAATCTGATATCAGCATTCCCTTTGGAGCTTCTTCTCTGGCAAGAAAGGACAATGTCGAGGCGAACGGTGGCAACAGTGGTAAACCTGCAGTCGATGCACGCCGTTGGGCAAAGCTGAGCTTCTATTCTGGTTATGGTAGACTGTGGGCTATAAAAGGCTTACCTAATTGGCCCAAATAGAGATGATGACGAGATGCTTTCAGAAAGAGCTTTCCGACCTATTGACTACGTCAAGATAAGCATCTTCGGGGCCGGCCTATCGTTTCTCTGGCCCAGCCTACATACCCTCATAATTCCACTTCGCCTCCTGGAATTCACTCCCGAAGCCCTGAAAAACACTTACCTCGGCATTTTGACCTTCTGTGGCTCGATGGTGGCTGTACTTATCCAGCCTCTGGCCGGGGCAATCAGCGACCGCGCAAACTTCCAC
The DNA here is from genome assembly GCA_016783225.1 of Dehalococcoidia bacterium. Next base: position 23,623 of record JADHWZ010000007.1, read on the forward strand.
CTGGGCCGCCGTCGCCCTTTTATCCTTGTAGGAACGCTAATGGCCTTGCTCTTCCTCCCCAGTATAAGCCTCTCCGGCACCTTTCTCTTTCTATTGCTGGGCTATTGCCTGTTGCAGGTCGCCTGCAATATCGCTCAAGGTCCGTTCCAGGCATTCATCCCAGATTTGGCCCCACAAAACCGCAAGGGGGTAGCGTCGGGAGCGAAGAACCTGGCTGAGGTAGTAGCTGGTGTGGCTTTTCTGCGGGTAGTGGCCTACTTCATGGATGTCTACTCCAGCGGCGGCGGAGAAATGTGGCTGTGGCTGGCCATAGGTTTTCCCGGGGTAGTCTTGCTGGGGACAATGATTACCACCGTGTTAACGGTTAAGGAGCAGCCACCC
>JADHWZ010000136.1 GCA_016783225.1 Dehalococcoidia bacterium
GCTCAGTAAGGCTGAGACACACTATTCGTTCCCCATCGCAGAGACGAGGCATCCACTCAGCCTGTACTTCCTCAGGGCACAGCGCTAGACACTCAGCCCCAAAAGACGATAGCAGGATCACATATGGTACCCCTATGTCGGACCGTGCGGTCTCCTCGCAAGCTATTCCGCCCGTTACGAGGTCTGACATCTGGCCACCATATTTCTCAGGCGTTCTCAAACCCAGAAAACCCGTATCAGCGAGTTTCTTTATCACTTCACCGGGGACCCGATTGAGTCTAACCCTCTCTTTAGCAGTGGGCATAAGCTCCCTGCGGGTGAAATTCCGAATATGGGCTCGAAACATTCCCTGGGCTTCAGTAAAGCCAAATTCAGCCATGTCCTACCTCCCTGGCTACGTTATGCCTCCGAAAGCCCATTATCACGCTCAAGATTCTGAATTATGTCTAGAAGAACCGCCATAGCTGGGCCTTGGTGTGCCGGAATTCTGCAAAGACTGGATCCCAAGTCCATGGCCGGAACTATGGTTTAGAAGACGGCCGGGGGTTTAGGTCGACCGTATCTCCTCACGCATGAACTTGGTGTAGGAGACAGCAAAACACAGAGCGGTCAAAGCTATCAGGCTGGTTATTTGAGGCCAGACAAGCAATAGGCTCTGCCCAAAGGAGAGAGGAAAGGGTAGGTCGACGGGTAGCACACCAAATCCTGCCATTGTCCTAGGCAACAGCAACACAACAACTGCCTCTTGATACAGAAAGATCGGAGAACCCCTGTTAATCATGGTCTGAAGCTCGTAGTGCCTCATAAGCAGTTGCTGGGTAGAGTTTTGGTCAATGGGAATAATCCCATCGGCGATAGGCCCAGCAATCCCAAAAAGAAGGAAGATAAAAATGAAAAACCACAAGCCTATTGAAGCTAGGACTGAAGTAGCTACTCGATTGAAAAAAACTGAAAAAAGGACAGCCAGCGCCATCCAGAAAGCGCCGTAGATTATGCTCACAAAGATGAAGGCAAAAAGCCTGAGCACTTCCTCTGCGCTCGGAGGTACGCCAATCATGCGCAATCCCAAGCCAGCAACGATGGCTACTATGCTTACTACCAGTATTGCCAGAGTGAATAAGCCAGCCAAGAACTTGCCATTAATCACCGAATCCCGGTAGAGAGGCTGCGACAGAAGCCGACTAAGGTTGCCACTCATCCGTTCGCTGTTTATGGCATCAAAGCCCAGAGCTATGCCAACTATAGGTAAGAGAAGGCACACAAAGAAAAGGAAGGAGGTTATCTCGCCCCCAGCAGTAAAAAGCCTCAAAAAGATGAATTGGGTAGTCTCAGTTACTTCGCTTCTTATGTTCTGGGCAGCCACGTAAATGGTCGCTATCCCAGCGAAGTAAATCAAAAGAGACAATATTATGAAACGCTTGCTACTGAAGTGGTCAGCTAGTTCTTTGCGAAAAACTGCCATTAAGCCAGACATAGTTAAGACTCACGGAAATATTTCATGTAGATATCTTCCAGACCATACTCCTCAATCTTCATCTGAACCAACAGGCTGTCACTATCAACAACCGCCCTGGCTACTTGAGGTCTTAGATCCTCATCACAGCTAACAAGCAGCAAGTCGCCGGAGCTCTCCACATCTATCACACCCTTGATATTCTTTATCGAGCCAATGAGCTTGCTAGTAGGCTGCGACACTTGGACTTCTATTCGAAACTTGCCCCCACCGATGGCTTCTCTCCCCAGCTGGTCTACCGACCCCTCGGCTACCAAACAACCCTTGGCCAGTATTCCAACCCGGGTGCAGACCTTCTGTACCTGGTGTAGCTGGTGAGACGATAGTACAACAGTCACTTTCCTTTTGGCCATGCTTGTGATAAGGGAAAGCACTTGGTCGATGCCTTCCGGATCTATTCCGGCCGTGGGCTCGTCAAAAAAGGCAACTCTAGGGTCTTTGATCATGACGTCGGCGACCCCTAGACGCTGCTTCATACCGTGGGAGAACTCACCAACCCTCTGATTTACTACCTCGGACAATCCGACGGCATCCAAAAGCTCCTCAATCTTCGTCGCTGCCTCCTCCCGTGACAGATTGTTGAGTGCAGCAGTGTAGTCTAAATTGTCCCTGGCGGTCAGATCTTCGTAGAAGCCGACCTTTTCAGGCAAATAGCCAACAATGCGTTTCACTTTGAGTGGCTCTCTGGCAGGGTCACAACCGCACACCCGGGCAACGCCCGATGTGGGCTCCGTAAGTCCCAGCAACATCAGTATTGTAGTCGTCTTGCCAGCACCATTAGGGCCCAGGAAACCAAAGACCTCACCTTCATCTATATGAAGGCTGAGGTGGTCCACGGCAACAAAACCGCCGTACGCTTTGGTTAGCTCTCTTGTCTCGATGATGCCCTGTTGGTTCACGCTGTCCTCACCGCCTGCCTAAGCGCCAAAACATGACAGCCAGTCCGGCTATAACTAGAACCACAATGCCGACACCTACCCATCCCCAGATTGTGGGCGTTAGCACGGTCACGCGGATGTCCATACTACCGAAGGCACGCTTATCCTCAGGCTCGGCCGACAGAGTCACCATGTAGTCACCAGCTATGGTTTTCCGCGCCGGTTTTATGTTAACTTCAACCTCCCGCATACTCCCTACCGGCACTGAGTCTATCTCCTCTGGACTGAAGGTCACGCTCCAACCGGAGGGGTTGCCCTTTACCTTTGAGCTGAAGCTGAGTTCCTCAAGCTCCGCTGTTCCAGTGTTGATGATGGAAAGAGAGAAATAATTGTCTTCACCGGAGGTCGCCTCAGTGTTGAGTCGGCCGGTAGCCGACTCTAGCTCAAGGTCATACATAGCGGTGACTATAGCCTTCAGCTCAATGCTACCTTCCAGGTCTCCCGAACTAACGTGGACTGTTACGGGATACTCCCCCGGATCCGGCACCCGCCAAACATATGACCGCACCGTGATTTTGATTGTTTCCCCGTATGCCGTTTCGGGATCAAGACGAATAGCTGCTATTTCTGACCCATCCCCGTAGCTGCGCCCAATTGAATAGGTGAAGCCATCCGGCACATCGACCCTGAGGTCAAAGAGCCGTTGTTCCTCGCCACCTATGTAGTTCAATTCAACGTCATAGGCGAAGTAGATGCCGGCATAGCCACTCAATACTGGGTATTTGCAATTAAGCTCGATTTTCTCCTCGGGATGTGATTCCTGCCCTAATGGTGATGGGGGCAGAGCAGCACTTCCTTCTGGGAGGGCAAGAACAATCGGTTGAGCTACCAACCCGCCGACTACCATCAGGAGCAAGGCCAGGCAAGCCAAACAGCAATTTGCTTTGAGTCTGTTCATTAGCGTACAACCTCCCTCAATATGAAAGCCCTATTTGAAGACGGCAATTCATCGAATCAAAAAACACAATCTACAAACATATGACTTTATCGGAAACGACGCTGGCTGTCAAGTTTGTTTGCAGGACGAGTGCAATTCGGTTCGTTGACGCCCAGTCAGCCTGGGACTTATAATGTGTGGGATGCTCGACTAGGGGTTCTCTCTTGTCAGGCAACAGAAGAATTCATAGAAAGGGGACAAGAGTATGGTAGGTATTACATCGTACGGTGGTTATATACCTCTGTGGCGATTACCCAAGGAGAGTATAGCTCGGGAATGGGGACAGCCACCGGTGCCGGGAGAGAAGGCGGTGGCCAGCTTCGACGAGGATAGCATCACTATGTCCGTTGCGGCGGCTATTGATTGCTTGGATGGCTTGAATCGCGATGAGGTTGATGCTCTGTTCTTTGCATCGACGACACCTTCCTACGCGGAGAAGCAAGCGGCATCAGTGGTGGCTATCTGTGCTGATCTGCGCACCGATATCCTGACAGCGGACTATGGCAATTCGCTCAGGGCAGGAACAATCGCTATGAGAGCGGCTGCTGATGCCGTCAAGGCGGGCACAGCGAAGCGAGTCATGGTTACCGCTGCTGACATGAGAATTGGCACCCCACGCTCTACGTTCGAGCAGAACCTTGGTGATGGGGCTGCTGCTCTCCTGTTTGGTGATACAGACGTGATTGCTGAGATCGAGGGATACCACACGATCTCCTCATCAATAATAGATGTGTGGCGATCTGAAGGTGAAACCAAGCTTTCTAGCTGGGAAGAGCGCTTTGTCTCCGAGGAAGGATATCTCAAGGTGGTCAGGGAAGCAGTCTCTGCATGCCTGGAGAAATATGGCTTAGCACCGAAGGACATTACCAAGGCTGCCTATTATGCCGCCGACCCTAGAAGACACGGGCAGATGGCAAGGGCGCTGGGGCTGGATGCTAAAGCTCAAATTCAAGATCCGCTGTTTGGTACAGTTGGCTGCACCGGCACCGCCCATGCCATGATGCTGCTGGTGGCGGCTTTGGAGGAAGCTAAGCCAGGTGATAGGATATTGGTTGCGAACTATGGCGACGGGGCCGACGCCTATGTGCTGCGAGTGACCGAGCAGATTGAGAAGGTCAGGGATAGACGTGGAATAAGAGGGCATTTGCAGGCCAAACGTGCGCTGCCTGATTACGCAACATACATGCAATGGCGCGACCTGGTTGAAGTACAGCCAACCGCTAACCGTCCCCCCATGCTGAGCCCTTCGGCATCGGCTCTCCAAAGAGAAAGAGACAGCATCCTTCGCTTTCACGGAGTCAAATGCAGATCCTGCGGTACGGTTCAGTATCCTAAACAGAGGATCTGTACCAAGTGCCGCTCCAAGGATGATTTTGAAGATGTCACGATCTCTGATAAGAAGGGAAAGGTGTTCACCTATTCTATGGACTACATAGCGGGTAGTACTGATGTGCCTCTGGTCATTGCGATAGTCAACTTTGATGGCGGAGGCAGAGCTTTGCTCGAACTGACTGACCGTGACATCAACGAAGTCAAGATAGATATGCCGGTGGAGTTCAGCCTCAGACGGCTGTATACTGCTGGAGGTATTCACAACTACTTCTGGAAAGCTATTCCGCTGAGGGCTTGAGAAATCCCAAATTATTAGAACCAACAAAGGAGGATAGAATGCCGGGTATGAAAGATAGAGTTGCCATAATTGGCATGGGGTGTAGCAAATTCGGGGAGCGCTGGGATGCAGGTCGTGCTGATCTGCTGGTGGAGTCGTGCTCTGAAGCCTTCGAGGATGCTGGCGTAGGGGCTGAAGATATTCAGGCGGCCTGGTTGGGAGTGCAGAATGGTCCGATTTCTGGGCAGATTCTGGCCATGGCTCTGAAGCTGGACTACATACCCATCAGCAGGGTGGAAAACTTCTGTGCCACAGGTACTGATGCCTTGAGAAATGCCTGTTTTGCCGTAGCTGCCGGTGCCTATGACCTGGTTCTCGTTGCTGGGGTGGAGAAGTTGAAAGACTCACCTTTTACGGGCCTCGTTGGCGGAGGGCCAGCAATGATTGATACCGGAGTAACTCCGCCAGTACCACCACCAGTACAGTTTGCTTTGGCGGCGACAAGATATGCTCACCATTACGGCATGACCATAGACCAACTGAAAAGGGGGCTGGCCAGGATTTCGGTGAAGAATCATCACAACGGTGCCATGAACCCCAAGGCGCATTTCCAGAGGGAAATTACTCTTGAGCAGGTGTTGAATGCGCCGCTGGTTGCCTGGCCACTGGGGCTATTCGACTGCTGTGGGGTCAGTGAGGGCTCCGCCGCTGCCAT
>JADHWZ010000137.1 GCA_016783225.1 Dehalococcoidia bacterium
TCCTTTTCACATCCCAGTCAGACAAATCAGACATATCCATAGTTAGCTTCTCCTCTCTAGCGGCTGATTACGCATCACAGCCATACGGACTGACTCTGAGTTAGCCCAATCTGCTCCAAGCCAACAGGGGCGCCGGCAACCGCCACCAAACAGCGACCCCATTACCCCTATTTCATCTCATCTCCCTCTTTCCCCATGCCACCTGGCTATGCTGTACCTGCCCCGATTATACGACTAGCCAAGGACAAGTGAAATAGCCCTTTAGTAACAGGCGGAATAGCCATTTGGTAACCCATTATCGATTGTGTGGCTTTTCGAGCAAGGGCAGGCCAAATATACCCGTCCAGATTTCTGTTGCTAAGAACAGTTTATATGGGGCTCTCCCAATAACACCAAACGCTGAGATGGACTCCTGTCCGCTTAGTGACTGTGGCGTATGTTCGGACGTTTAGGAGTCTACACCGAACCAACAAGTAATGATCCGTGAAGTAAGCACTGGGGAAACCAGCTGCGGTTTATGTAGGGTGAAGTCCCATCGGTTTTCCAGACAATCGAGACAGGGTTTGCAGACAAATGATACGGGAGCCTACTTGATGGAAAAATGCAGCTTAATCAGCAGCTTCTCAGTGAGGAGTCCAACCAGAGTCTGCTTGAAAGCCATGCTTCTGTCTGTTTCTCTGTACCACGCCCTGAAGCTCTCCTTAAGCACCCATGCCCTCTTCAGTTCAGGATAATGGTAGAATAATGTAGCCTTTCCTTTGCCCAACCAGCAAGCCTCTCAGCTCCCTTAAGCAGGATATATCCATTCTTGAATAGATCCTTTCTCTTCCCCTTTCCACGCCCGCCCTGCAGCCTGCTCCTCACCTTATCCAGAGCACCATTGATATGCCTGATGACGAGGAACTCATCCGCTATTATCTTTGCCCGGGGCAAGCACATCTGCACTGCCTGACGGAAAGCTTCGCGCATATCCATCGTCACCCCCCTGACTCTCTCCGGCTCTGCAAGTGTATCCAGATAATCTTCCACCTTCTGCTGCCCTTGTCCTTCTACCACCCCCAATACTTCTCCCTCCACCAGGTTGCAAATGGCTGTGTGATATAGGCGGCGCCGCCTGACTGAGAATTCATCCAGGCCCATGAACTCCGGTGTCTCTTTCGCTCCCTTTGCTTCAAGTCTCTTCCCTATCTCTTCAGCCACACATCTCCTCACCAGTCCTTCTCCAGCCAACTCCTCCTGCGCTGTCCTCCTCACCGCCTGATGAAGCGCCTCCTGGAACCAAAGACCTCATCTGGCTCAGTGAACACCTTGCCGCATAAAAGACATCGAAACCGTCGTTTTATTAGCACCAGGAATACTGTCTTATCCCTCAGCCTCCTATCCTGTTTACACTGCCGCCTTCTATCGTGTTCCTTGGCGGTTACTCTACCGCATCGGGGACAGCTCACGTCTCCCCGCCGATAGATCACCGCGACCTCAAAATGATTCTCCGTTTCCTTCTGCTCCAGAATCCTGAGTTGTGGCAATCCCAATGCCACTGCGATACAATCATCCTGCACCCGTTTGCATCTCCTTTGCTTTGAGTTTCTCTAACCCCAAGGCTACAGAGGTCGGCGGGTGCTTTCAACTAGCCATTTTCACACAAAACAGTGTAGACCCGCCAAAGAGCGAGTATTGCAAGTCAAATGGCGTGTATGTATAATCTGCATCAGCCATAGAATGAAACTCGATAACCGGAAGATCCTCATTGGCGTAATTGCCCTCACCTTGCTTCTGTTTCCCGTAGTCGCCTTCAGCACGGGACCATTGCGGATTGCCTTGGGCCTCCTCTTTATTATCTTCTTCCCCGGCTACACTTTGCTCTCGGCCCTGTTCCCCAGGCAAGACAGCCTCAGCGGCGTCGAGCGGCTGGCCCTGAGCTTTGGCTTGAGCATTGCTGTTGTTCCCCTTATCGGGCTCGTCCTCAACTATACTCCGTGGGGGATCAGGCTCTATCCTATCCTCATCTCCATTACCCTGTTCATTTTCATTACATCGGCTGTCGGCTGGTATCGGCAGCGAAAACTACCAGCAGCCGAACGCTTCAGCGTTACCTTTAAGGCCAGCGCCATTAACTGGGTAGGCATCAGCAAACTGGATAGAGGCTTGTCTGTCTTGCTGGTGGTGGCTATAGTGGCAGCTTTGGTTTCCCTTGGCTATGCTGTAGCTGCGCCAAAGCAGGGAGAAAGATTCAGCGAGTTCTACGTCCTCAATATCGAAGGCAAAGCTGAGGATTACCCGTGGCAGCTACTACTGGGTGAGCCAATTGAAGTAGTCATTGGCGTGGTGAACCACGAGCACCTGCCCACCAGCTACCAGGTGGCCATAACCATAGACGGCGTTGAGAAGAAGCGAGTGGATATCGCCGTGCTGGCTCATGAGGAGAAGTGGGAGAGGAGGGTGACTATCATTCCCCAAGTGGCTGGTGAAAAGCAGAGAGCGGGGTTCTATTTGTACAAGAACGGCGAGGATGAACCTTATTTCGAGGACCCGCTCCACCTGTATGTCGACGTGGTCACATTCCTGGTGCTAAATGCAGAGGGTAAAGCTGGAGAATATGCAGAGGGACTTAGGCAAGGAGAGCCCGTTGAGCTAATCATAGGCATCGTCAATGATGAGTATGAGCCAGCGGGCTATCGGGTGGAGATAAGGACGGACGACGCTTTGTACAAGGCGATAAGTAGCGATATGCTGGCCTACCGGGAGAAGTGGTGGCAGACAATCAGTTTCGTTCCTTCGGTGCAGAAACAAGAACAGAAGATAGAGGTCTGGCTATACAAGACTGGTGAGGCAAAACCTTACTTTGAAACCCCGTGGAGCATCAACATCGATGTCGCCCTTTATCCTCGCTATGTTATAGCCAAGCCACCGCCGGGTGACCGCTTCACCGAATTCTACGTTCTAAACGCGTTTGGCAAGAGTGATGTCTATCCCTGGCAGGTGAGCGTAGGAGAGCCTGTTGAGGTAATTGTCGGCATCGTCAATCACGAGTATGAGAGAGCAAGCTACCGGGTAGGCATAGACGTGAGTGGCATGCGCGTTGAAGAGGTAAGCACCGGGACACTCAGTCACCGGGACAACCGGGAGGAAAGGGTCAGCTTTACCCCCGGCAAGCCGGGCAAGCAACAGAAGGTGGAATTCTGGCTGTACAAGAACGGTGAGGCTGAGCCTTGCCATGAAGAGCCGGTTTACTTCTATATTGATGTTGATGTCGTTCTTCCATGGTAGACCGCTGGAGACGCCGGCAACACACCGCAAGGAATCATATGAACGCACGGCGCACGAATCCCAGCGGCCAATAAGGGTTCTCCCGGGGAGATGAACGTATGACGAAAGCACTTATAACAGGAATAACCGGATTTGCCGGTAGCCACCTGGCGGAATATCTTATAGCCAGGGGTGACGTTGAAGTAGTCGGCATGATGAGATGGCGGAGCAAGACGGAAAACATTGATAGCTTTAGACATAGACTGGAACTTGTGGAAGGTGACGTGAGGGACGCTCACTCCTTAGAAGAGATCATGCGAGCCGTAGCCCCGGATTACATTTTCCACCTTGCGGCGCAATCGTTTGTGCCCACGAGTTGGAAAGCACCGGCAGACACCTTTGAGACAAATGCCGTAGGCACGATCCACCTGCTTGAGGCAGCCAGGAGACTCAAGCCGGACGCCGTATTTCACACAGCTGGCTCTTCTGAGGAGTATGGTTTGGTTCACACAAACGAGCTGCCAATCCGGGAAACAAATCCGCTGAGACCGTTATCCCCTTATGGGGTTTCCAAGGTTGCCGAGGATTTGCTGGGCTGGCAGTATTTCAAGTCCTACGGGTTGAGGGTCATCAGAACTCGAGCCTTCAATCACACCGGGCCCAGGCGAGGAGAGGTTTTTGTGACTTCAAACTTCGCCAAGCAGGTCGCTGAAATAGAAAAGGGATTGAAGCCTCCTGTCATTTATGTAGGCAACCTCGAAGCCCGCAGGGATTTCACCGATGTAAGAGACGTTGTAAGGGGATACTGGCTTGCCGCCACCAAGTGTGATTATGGCGAAGTGTATAACATCTGTTCTCAAAAGGCGAGAAGGATAAGAGACGTCCTGGATCTACTGCTGTCCGTGAGCAAAGTGAATGTAGAGGTAAAGCCAGACCCTTCCAGAATGAGGCCAGCCGATGTTGACGTCCTGGAAGGCGACTGCTCAGAATTCATAACAAAAACGGGTTGGAAGGCCGAGATACCTTTTGAGAAAACGATGGAGGACTTGTTGAATTACTGGAGAGAAAGGGTGGGCGGAGTGCCGCCAACCACAACGTAGTGACTAGCCAGGATTTGATCAGAGGGGCGGTATCCGGGGCGCCGTTCGCTGCCATTCCCGAGTGGTTAACCCCCTTGGGCCTGGCATCTGGCATGGCAAAATAGCGGTGATCTACGGCGCCGGCATTCCAGGCGATATCGCCCGCCGGGCAGCCCCTGGAAAGCACCCCCTTGCAAGACCGAAAGGTATTGAGGCATAGTCCTCATTGTGCTATGCTAGTGAGCAATTCCGGCAGGAATGTCACGCTGCCTCCTCAGCAACATTCAAAGGAACATGTCATATCAGCTGAGGTGGTAAGCATTCTTAACCTGAAGGGCACTGTAGGTCAGAGCAGCATGGCTATGGACATCGGCGCAGTACTGGGCGTTGAAGCATCGCACTTGAGCGATTGACTCAGGAGTCCATGGAACGAATTGGCATACTCTGGACGCAGTCTGACTATATGATTGAGAAGGCCGGTGAGACGGATGAAAGAGAGCGCGGCATACTGGTTTAAGGCCTTGAGCACTGGGGATATGATGTGTAGTTGTCATCCTGTTTGCGCTCGGAGATAGCGAGACTAATGAAAGCAGTCCTGATTTGTGGCGGCATCGGTAAGAGAATGGTGCCGATAACGAAAGACAAGACTTTGCTCAAGTTCAATGGTGAACCTCTTATTCTTCATCAAATCACCGCGGCCACAGAGGCTGGGCTGGATCAATTCGTGATTGTTGCCAGCCCGGATAATCTTGCTGACCTCAAGTCTGCTGTAGCGGGCGTCAGAGCCATAAACGTAGATTTTGCTGTGCAACAAAGGCCTCTGGGCATGGCTGACGCTCTTCTGTCTGCCTCCGCCTTGCTCGGCGACGAGCCCTTTATCCTGGTCAACTCAAATGATATCTTTGACACCTCAGCCTACGTTCAGCTTATCAATGAGTATCAGAGAAATAGCAGCTACTCTGGTTATCTCACCGCCCGCCAGGTGCAGGACTACTTTCCCGGCGGTTACCTGGTCGTAAATGACGATAGCGAAATAAGTCATATCGTTGAAAAACCACCGAAGGGAGAGGAACCCTCCCAACTGATAAATATCGTCATTCATCTCCATAATGAACCGCAACGGTTACTGGACTACCTGGCCAAGACCAGTTCCACTGCTGATGACGTTTATGAAAAAGCCCTCGGCCGAATGATTGACGATGGTTGCAACATGAAAGCTGTTGTTTACGGGGGAGCCTGGCAGGCCGTCAAGTATCCGTGGCATATCCTGCATGCCATGGACTATTTCCTGGGCCGGCTGACACACCGGATTTCGCCCACAGCTCAAATCTCGGAAATGGCTA